>CACXZL010000024.1 GCA_902772085.1 uncultured Coriobacteriaceae bacterium
CTCCGCGTGCGCGAGGGGCAACGGACGTTGGGCCCGCGCAGTAGACCGCGATAGTTTCTTCAAGCTAATAAGAGCTGCCCGAGCAGCCGTTTCTTTGCAGGGCTGACCCGGCGGGGCGTTCCACGGATCACTGAGCGGCATGCGCGGGCTTTCCGGGGCGAATCCACGCTGCGCCTGGCGAAGGAGTGCTGGACGTGCTTCGAGGCGGGCACGGGGCGAAGGCGTTCGGAAGGCAGCCCGTAACGCCCAGTTGATTGCGTGACGCCCCACCAGTTCACGATTCTGCCGTCCAAGAGCACCAACAAGCCCATGAGCGGCAGGTCACCTACGGGCCCTCCAGCGACGCAGACGGGCGTTCAACGACAGGCCGTTGCGCGTACGCAGGCCCATGAGCGGCACGGAGGCAAGGACGGGCAGCACGTACTCCACCATACGCCACACCACATACCCCGCAGAAAGCGTCTCCCCATACATCGAGCCAAAAAGGAAGGCAAAGCCGCCCTCCGCGCCAAGCGTCCCTCCTGGCAGCGGAATCGCCGAGGTGAGCAGCTCGAGCATAGACCCACACGCCAGACAAGTAAGGAAGTCCCCCTGTTTGCCAAACGCCTGAAGCACGACCCAAGGCAGCGCGTATTGGAATCCCAGCTGCACCAGCGAGACGACCATGGTGAGTGCCATGAGCCTCACGTTGCGCGCACCAGCCTTAAAGCCGTTTGAGAACTCGTATACCTGCACGTTCACCGTATGGCTCCAGCTCTTGAAGCGCTCGTCCTTGATCCAGCCCCAGCGATGGATGAGCCGCAGTACCCAGTTTCCCACCGCGCTCACCTGCCTTGGCAGCAGGCACACCAAAAGCAGCCCCGCAACTTCTGCGACCTTTGCCCCAAAGAGCAGCGCTCCCACGAGAAAAACATTCCCGTAGGCATCCAAGAAATACCCGAGGCGAGGTATGAGCATAAGTGCCGCAAAGATCCCCTCCGCCGCCTCGTAGATGATGAACCGCGTGTATTGCAGCGCGCCAGCCGCCCCCACCGACAAGCCCGAACGCATGAGTCGCAGAATCTGCGCCGGAGCGCCTCCCGTACCGTTTGGCGTAAGGTTTGAAAAGAAGATTCCCGTCGCCTCCACGCTCATGAGGTCGAGAATGCCCAGCGGCGATTTGGCATCGCCTGCCACCGCAATGGCATATGCCGTCACGCCAAGCAGGTAATAGACGACGTAGCAAAGCGCCGCAACAGCTATCCAGCCGTAGTTTGCACCGGCAAGCGAAGCCACAAACGTCCCCAGCTCACCGGAAAACACGAGGTACAGGAAGTATGCCAGCGCCACGAGCACAAGAAAGAACACACTCTTCTTGACGGATCCCATACCCTCGCTGGAGGCAGAAGCGGGAGCTACCCCGACCTTTGGACCGGGCTTTGTCCAGGTGCCGCCCGGCTTTGGACGAGTGCCGCCAGGCTTTGGCCGGGCGCTACCGGAGGAGGTGCCCTTGTCTGGCTTTGGACGAGCGCCGGCGGTCCTTGGCTGGGCGCCGCCGGACTGTGGACGAGCGCCGGCGGGCCTTGGCTGGGCGCTACCGGAGGGGGCGCCCTTGTCCGCCTTTGGCCAAGCGCCGGAGGGAGCGCCAACAGGCCGGATACCGTCACCAGCCCCGGTCCCGGCAGGCTCGTGGATGCCGCCATGGCCAGGCCTGAAATCGACGAGACGATCCACACCGGCACTTGTTTGGCGCTCGTCCGCCAAGTTCACGCAGTCTCACCGCCTCGCGACGTTCTGCGTTCCACCGCGCAAAACGCCGCGGGGCCCACAAAGGACGCCGCGATGCCCGTCAGGAAATTCTTTACGATCTGATACCAGCTCTCACTTACTCCCAGCTGCTGCAAGACCTTTGCCGCCAAGGTAAAGACGACCACGACGGCGATTCCCACCACAAAGCGAACCGCCATGCGTTTCCAGCCCTGCTTCTTCGGGTCGACCGTATAGTTCAGATACTTGCGCTCAAAGAACCAGCCCAATACGGCCCCGCCCGTGAGTCCGCTTATCTTGTAGCAGTCTATCTTCATGGCCTCAGGGTCGACGAGGAGGTTTCCTGCCGCATCGTAGTCCATGGGATACGGCCTCACCGTTGCAAACACGAGAAATGCCACCACGATCGCCATAAACACCAGCGTCACCTTGAGGTCTCGCCCGTCCGCCTCATCTACCCACCTAAGCAGCGGACCGACCGCTGCAATAACGACGATTCCCTCCAAAAGGCCCACTATCACGTCTTGCGGCGTGTGTACGCCCAAGAAGTTTCTCGAGAAGGCCACAAGCACCACAAACACCCAGCAGAGAACCGAGAGCGTCTTTCTCTTTTCCCTATAGAACCAGCCAATGGCGCCAAAGATGTTCGTCGCCGCTTGCGTATGACCGCTCGGGAAAGAATAACCGGTTGCCTCAGCCAGGGCGTCTTTTGCAGGATGCACCGCCGCGTCACGTATCCATGGGCGATAGCAGCAGACCGTGTTCTTTATAAGCTGGTTGCATAATCCGCCAAAGGAGAAGGACATGAGCATGTATTGCCCCGCACGCTTGTTTATGCACCAATACAGAAGACACGGCAGCACCACCAGCGCCTTGCTTATGGCTATGGCCGAGATGGCCAAAAAGACCTGCTCCACGAAGGGAGGCAACGACTCACGAATACCTTGCAGCCACAACAGATAGGCAATGTCCATACGATTCCAACTTTCCATGAGAAATGCCTTTGTTCGTCTCACCATATCATACGAGCGTCATACATGGGCGCAGCGTCCATCTGGCATCCTCCGCGAACGGAGACGTTTCGAGGCACCTGAGGCGACATCAACAGGCTGAACCAGACAAGGGGACAGGTCACTTGTCTGGTTCAGCCAGGACATGAGGAGACGCAGCAAAGAGACGCTCCCTTTGCTGCATGCCTAGCCAGGGCTTATTCGTCGTCACCGCCCACGAGGGCAATGACGCGCAAGGTAGTGGGTAGAAGCTCGGCGGCATCGCCAGTGAAGGGATACTTGAGCTGGTGGCTCTTGGGGAAGTAGAGGCCACGCTCGGCACGTAGCTTAGCCGCCACCTCGCCTGGCACCTCTATGCCGGTATAGACCAGCCTGCCTCCGGTGAGTGCCACATTCGAGACGCCGAGCCGCTCGCAGCGGATACGAACGCGCGTACGATCGAAGATGTTTAGCGCGGCGAGCGGCATGCCGCCATACGTGTCTTCCAGTTCCTTCTGGAGCGTGTCCACGTCGGCGAGTTCGTTTGCTGCGGCAAGGCGCCGATATGCCATGACGCGCCTGTCGACGTCTGGCAGGTACTCTTCGGCGAGATAGAAGTCGGCAGCAAGGTTGATCACCACCTCGCTGGGCTCATCCCCCTCCGGCACCTCGCCACGTGCCTCAGCCACGGCCTGACCGAGCATCTGGGTAAAGAGGTCGAAGCCCACGCTGGAGAGGTTGCCGTGCTGCTCGGCGCCCACGATGGAGCCGGCACCGCGAATCTCCAGGTCGCGCATCGCCACGCGCATGCCACTGCCAAGCTCCTGCAGCTCGGCCAAAGCCGTGAGACGCTCCGTGGCCTCGGGCGTGAGCGGCTGGTCCGGCGGAAACATGAAGTACGCGTAGGCCTGTTCGCGACCGCGGCCCACACGACCTTTGAGCTGGTAGAGCTGAGCCAGGCCAAGGCGTTGCGAGTCTTCGATGATCAGCGTGTTTGTGTGGGGGTTGTCGATGCCGCTCTCGATGATGGTCGTCGCCACCAGCACGTCGATCTCCTGCAGCTGGAACGAGAGCATGATGTCTTCCACCTGCGCGGGATTCATCTGGCCGTGCGCCACGCCCACGCGGGCTTCGGGAGCCGCCTGACGTACGCGCTCCACCGCGTCGTCTATGGTGTGCACGCGGTTCGAGACGTAGTACACCTGCCCGCCGCGTCCCAGCTCGAGCCGCAGGGCGGCGCTCACCACGTCCGGGTCGTACTCCCCCACATGCACCTTCACGGGACGACGACCGGGGGGCGGTGTGAGGATGAGGCTCATGTCGCGCACGCCGGAGAGCGCCATCTGCATGGTACGTGGAATCGGCGTGGCCGAAAGCGTAAGCACGTCCACCTGCTCACGGAGGTTCTTCAGCTGCTCTTTGTGCTGCACGCCGAAGCGCTGCTCCTCGTCCACGATCACGAGGCCGAGCGCGTAAGGGTTCACGTCCGCAGAGAGCAGACGGTGCGTGCCCACGAGCACCTGCGCCTCGCCCTTGGCGAAGGCCTCGAGCGCCTGACGCTGCTTGGCCGGCGTCACGAAACGGCTCAGCACCTCCACGCGCAGGCCAAACGGAGAGAACCGGTCGAAGAACGTATCGTAGTGCTGCTGCGCCAGAATCGTCGTGGGGCAGAGCACCATGACCTGACGCTCATCCATGCAGCACTTGAAGGCCGCACGCAGGGCGACCTCCGTCTTGCCAAAACCCACGTCGCCGCAGAGCAGCCGATCCATGGGCTTCTCGGATTCCATGTCGGCCTTGATGTCGTCGATGGCGCTCTTTTGGTCTGGCGTGACCTCGTAGGTGAAGTTTGCCTCCATGTCGTGCTGGGCGGGCGTGTCGGCCGCGAAGGCGTGGCCCTGAACGGCGCTGCGCCGCGCATAGAGGTCCACGAGGTCGAAGGCGAGCTTCTTTGCGGACTTGCGCGCCTTGCCCGTGGCACGACTCCAATCCGCCGTATTCAACCGCGTGAGACGCGGAGCAGACCCGTCGGGGCCCACGTAGCGCGTGATGCGGTCCACGCGTTCGAGCGGCACGTAGAGTTTGTCTTCGTTGGCGTACTGAAGCAGGAAATAGTCGCGCTCCTTGCCACTGATTTCCTGGCGCACGATACCCGTGAAGAGGGCGATGCCGTGGCGCGCGTGGACCACGTAGTCGCCCGGCTTGAAGGGGAAGGTCGTAGTCGTGGGATCGATGCGCCTCGGTCGGCGCTGCTTCTTGAGCTGAGACGACAAGTCCGCAATGGAGAAGACACCCAAGTGGGCTGAAGGCACCACCACACCCGCCGGAATCGGAGCATCCACAAACGTCACGATGCCGCTCTCAAAGACCCCCGCCTCGTCCTTCGCATCCGCCTCGAGCACCTCCGCAAACGGAATCGACTCGTCCAAGAAGCGCATCTTGAGATGTTCGCGTGCCGAGCGGTCCGGGGCGGCAAAGACGATGGCGGAGCCATCGCGCACAAGCTGGCGCATGCGCCCGAGGAGCTTGTTGTCTTTGCCCGAGATGCCCGGCTGTTGCACGCGAAGTTCGAAGTCGTCTCCTGGCAGCGCCTTGCGCGGCGCGGTCCGCGCGCGAGCCGCCGAGGAGCGCGTCATCCCCACGCGCATGATAGACGCAAAGGACAAGCGCTGCTGTGTGCCGAAGTCAAGCTTCTTGATGGGAGTGTAGAGCAGCGCGAGGTCCTTCTCTGAGATTCGTGCCGCGCCGGCCGCGTGCTTGATGTCGTCCGCTGCGTGCGAGCAGTCGTCGAGCAGCGCGCGCGGCTCGCTCAGGATCACCAGCGTGCGGGCGCTCATGTGCTCCACAGGCGAGGCGGTCTTGCCTCCGTACAGGTCGGGCAGGTAGCGGTCGAGCTGCGGCGCGCTTGCACGCTGCTGGATGAGCTCGAGGTCGGCTGCCACCGTCGTGTCTTCGGCGGCCGTACGCGAAAGGGCACGGGTGGCTCGCGCGATGGTCTCGTGCGTGAAGGCAAGCTCCCTGCACGGCACAACCCGTACGGAATCGAGCTCGGCAATGGTCTGGCCCGTGGAGGCCACCATGCGCCGAATGCGGTCGATCTCGTCGCCAAAGAACTCTATGCGCACCGGCGCCTTATCCTGCGCGGGAAAGACGTCCACCGCATCGCCATGCACGTGGAAGGTGCCCGGCACGTCCACCTCGCCGGTGTCCGCATAGCCCATGCCCACAAGCAGGCGCGGTACATCCTCAAACTCTATCTCGTCGCCCACCTCGAAGGTGGAACTCGCGTAGTAACCCGAGCCTACCGGCGGCACGCGACGCATGAGGGAGCGCGCCGAGGCGACCACCACGCAGTTCTTGCCAGCGGCCAAGCACTCCACGGCCGCACAGCGCGCACCTATGACTCCGTCGTCGGCTGGCTTCTCCGACCACGGCAGGTCCGTGCGCACGGGATAGCGCATCACCGCGCCGACACCGAGCCAAGCGCTGAGGGCCTGGGCCATGCGGTCTGCTGCCTCCTCCCCCGGCATCACCAGCAAACAAGGGCGCGGATCGTCGACCCATAGCGCGGCCGTGAGCAGGGCGCGGCCGCTCTGGGCGATACCTATGGAGACGTCCTTGCCCTCGCGCAACTGCTTCACCGGCATGCGGAGATCGGGGGTGGTCAGCAACTGGTTTGAAATGCGATGTACGAGCATCGTTCTCCTCAACTCTTCGTGTGGGACTCTTTGCGGCACGGAATTCTTTGCGGACTCAAGAGGGTAAGTATAGCCGACTCCCCGATTGATACAGCCCCGCATTTTGCGGTGGCTCAAGATGCGCATCGTGGGACACCACAGGATGCTGCCTGCCGCATCTGACGAAACCGATGCGCGTCAAGCAGTTCGGTCTTCGGAGCTGGTGCGGACGGCTTGGAGTGGGGGATGCGGGCTGGCGGCAACGCAGGAACTCAACCGGTCTCATCTTGGATATAATGTGTAACGAACGCATCGAGCAGGCGTTCCACAATTTACTGGGCGTTGCGCGCGCCATCCCGAACGCCTTCGCCCCGTGCTCGCCTCGGAGTACGTCCAGTGCTCCTTCGCCGGGCACAGCGCGGATTCGCCCCGGGAGGACCGCGCGTGTCTCCCAGTTGTTCGTGAAACGCCCCTTGGGCCAGCCCCGCGCAGAGAAGCGGCGGCTCGGGCAGCCCTTATTAGTTTAAAGAAGCTATTGTGGCCTACTGCGCGGACCCGTCGGCTGTCGACCCCTCGTGCACGCGGGGGCGCCCGGGCCCCTCGCCCGTCGTCGTGTCCGATTGTGCACACGGGGCATTCGATGGTGTGCACAAGCGGACAGGAAGGGCGCGAAACGGCCGGTCCCGTGTCCGACTTTGCACACGCGTGTACGTCCCGTGTGCACAAGCGGACAGGAACGGCGCGATTCGGCCATTCTTGTGTCCGACTTCGCACACGCCATGAGGCAGCGTGTGCACAAACGGACACGTCCTGCCCTCGTTCGCCGCGCGGGCGTCCGCTTGCGCGCGCGGCCGCTCTGGTCGCGTGCGAATGCGGACATCGAGGCCTGAGCCGAGGCCAGCAATCGGGTCGACCAAGGCGAGCACGACCATGCCCCGCGCCAGACGGCAAAGAAGCATGAATCCGCGATCAGAATCCTCGACCACGACACCGCCTTCTATCGGCATCGTCGGAGCGGCCGTACGCATGGGTTGGCATCCGCACAGATAAGGACGGGGCGGACGGCACCCAGATAGAGACAGCGCAAACGGAAAGCGCCTCTTCCGACCCGCAAGGGAACGGAAGAGGCGCCTCTTCGCCGTTGGCCTAGCTCCCACCTATTGGAAGAGCCTGATGCAGCCGCGCGGGGTGCCGTGCGCCCAGAGGCTGTTGTACACCACGCCCATGCCTTGGTAGGCCTCGATGATCTCATCGTTGCCAAGGTATACCGCCACGTGACCCGGCCACGAAATCACGTCGCCGCGCTGACGCGAGCTCAGGGGCACGTGGATCGCGTCTCCGTAGTTCCAGAAGTTCTCGGCGTCGTGGCTGTGCCAGCCAGAGTTTCCGGTGATGTAGTGCGCCCAGGGGTTGAAGTCGCTATCTCCCGTTCCGCCACCCAGGTCCATGCCGCACGCATACGCGCACTGATACACCAGACCGATGCAGTCCACGCCAATGCCCGGTGCGCAAGAGTAATTCCACATATACGGCGTCCCCACGTACTCGGCTGCACGCTGCACAAACGCCTCCACGCACTCGCCGCGCGAAGCCCACACACCGATGCGCGAAGGGGTGACGTAGTTCCATGGATACTGGGCCGCAGAAGTAATCGTAACGTTCTGACTGCTCACCTGATAATATCCCGGCGGATTTTGGTATCCCATCTTGGAGATGTAACGTCCATCAAGGAACGTCTGCTCCGTAGACCCTGGCGCATCCACGCCCTTGGGCACCAGCTTGATCTGCACCGCCTCCACACGCAGCGAAAGGTACTGCGTGCCGGCGCTCTGGCCATTTGACGCCCAACCCATCCAGCCGATCTTCTGAACGTGCACGCGATACCAGACGTCATACATACTCGCGATCTCGCCCGTGAGCGACATCTGGAACGCCTCCACACGCTTTCCCTCGCCCATGGTACCGGCCAACTCTCCCTCGCCGACCCAGCCGAGCCAGCCGTAGGACTGCACGTGCGCGTTCATCCGCATCTCGCCCGTAAGGCCGGATTCGCCAAGGTCAGCCTGCAGGGCCTCCACACGCTTGCTCTCCCCCGTGGTTCCCGCAAGCTCGCCATCGCCAACCCAGTTCATCCAACCATAGCTCTGCACGTGACCGCGATAGCGAAGCGTGGGGGCGCTCATGGCGGCAGTGTCTCTGTTTGTGTAGACCGCAGGAGGTGTGCCGCCCTTTGGCACGAGCACGACCTGAATGGCCTCTATGCGCTTGCCAAGCAGCGTGCTTCCTGCATCGGCATTGTTTGACGCCCAGTTCAGCCAACCAAAGCTCTGTATGTGACAACGATAGTAGATGTCGAAATTCTGCGCAGCGGTACCGGAGAGGCGCATCCTTATGGCCTCGAGTCGCTTTCCCTCGTTGGGCCGGCCCACGATCTCGCCGCCAGACGCCTCTTCCTCCCAGCCGTAAGACTGCACGTGCGCCGCGTAATGAAGCTCGGAGTCGTCGATGCCCACGAGGGAGGCCGAGAAAGCAAGCAGCTTGGCGGAGATGCCGGTGGAGCCAGCGGTATCGCCATCCTGCACCCAGCCCATCCAACCAAAGCCTTCCACGTTTGCCCTATACGAGACGCCGCTCTTCACGCTGGGATCCACACCATCCACACTGCCCGCCTCCGCGGGAGCCTGGCCGCCCTTGGCCACCAGCATGATCTGTATGGCCTCGAGGCGCTTGGCCTCGCCCTCGGTGCCGGCCATCGCGCCGTCCTTCACCCAGTCGGCCCAACCATAGGACTGCACATGGACGCGATACCACACGTCGTACTTGTCTGCAATCTCACCGGTGAGGCGAATCCTTATGGCCTCGAGGCGCTTGGCCTCGCCCTCGGTGCCGGCCACGTCGCCATTTGACACCTCGTCCATCCAGCCGTAGGTCTGGGCATGCACCCTATACGAGATGCCGCCATCCACGCCTTGCGGGAGGCTGATGGAGATGGCCTCGAGGCGCTTGGCCTCGCCCTCGGTACCGGCGCTCGCGCCGTTCGTCACGGCATCCATCCAGCCATAGGTTTGGACATGCACGCGATAAGAGATTGCAGGCGCTGTGGTCGCCTGGGCCGCGGCCACGACTCTCTCATCAGCCGCTTGCAAGGCGACGGCAGGAGCCTTCGTCTCTACGGACTCTAGGCCGGCATTCGTAGGATCGCTTGCCGCAGCCTGACTTTCAGAGTCAACGCCACCTTCCAGCGCCGCCAAGTCATAGTCCGCTTCCTCAAATCTCTGCGACTGCTCTTTGGTCACGTACGCAACCTCAACGTCGTCCACTACGACATCATTGCGCTTGCCGTCATGCTCACCCGCGGAGGCGCCGTTTGAGACCCACGCCAGCCAGCCGTCCTGGGTATGGACGCGATACCATACGTCGTGATCTCCGCGCAGATCCTTGGCCACGCGAATTTGCAGGTCCACAAACTCCTGCACGGTCTCGTCATCGGCCTGCTCCTTGCCAACAAGAACCTGCGCGTCTGCGACAACGTCGGTTTTCGCGGTCTCTGCCGACTCGTCCGTGGTAGCGTTGACGCTCGCTACGTCTGTCGGCTCCTCCGCCACGGCACTGCCCGTCCCTGAAGCGCCGTCGACTTCCACCAAATCGGGCTCGGGCCACTCTTGTGGCCATTCTGCGCCCGCGATGCGCGTACGAGCCTCCAGTGCGCCCTCGGCTTCTGCTAGGGCTTTCTTGAGCTTCTGAGCGGCGCTTTCCTCGGCTTTGCTGTCCGCTGCACGAGCGCTGTGACCTATGGCCTGCGCCTCCAGCACCGCCTCCGCCAACGCAGCGGGCGGCACCATGCCGAAGGCCAGCGCGGCACCCAGAAGCACCGAAACGATTCTCTTTGAACGCATATGCACGACCTTTCTCGTACTCTGTCTTCCGTCACGACCGTCGTAGGCCATCGGAGCTTGTTTTCCCCAGACCTGTAGCCCAAGAACACAAGCTCCGATGACTTACGCGGTAAGAGGGGGACGTTTTGCGCCCCCCTACACTGGTCCAATTGGTTGAGTTGTTATTTGGCCTCTTGCGACTCGTCGTCGATACGCCAGCGGTTGTAGTCGCGGGCAAGCGAGGCGAGGTATTGTCTTGCAGCCTCGACGCTCGCGTCGTCGGCCTTCCAGCTCCAGTTGTTTTCCGCCACGCCCGGCACGTTCATGCGCGCCGAGTCGTCGAGCTCGAGAACGTCCTGCAACGACATGATCGTCACGTCGGCAGAGGAGCGCAGGCAACGGTCTACGAGTTCCCTGTACACCTTCTCTGCGTCGTCGTAGGGCCACTTGCTCTTGATCCAGCCCACGAGCGTCTGCGTGTCGTGCGTGCTGCTGTAGCAAATCTTCTCCGGAGCAGGCGTGTATCCCTGACGCACGTCCTCGTTTGCAAACTGGATGACGTCCATGCCGGGGAAGCCCGTGACGGAAACCAAGAACCTCACGGCAGGCGTGATGGTGCCCAGGTCCTCGCCGATGAAAGGCAGGTTGCCAAACCTCTCCTGCGCCACGCGGAAGAGCTCCACGCCGGGACCGAAGTTCCAGGCGCCCTCCAAGGCACCTCTGCCACCGGGGATGTTGTAATACGAAGAGAAGCCCAGGAAGTGATCGAGGCGCACGTAGTCGTACAGCTCGAGCATGCGCTCCAGACGACGCATCCACCAGTCGTAGTTGCGCTCGCGCAACACGTCCCAACGGAAGGTGGGATTGCCCCAGATCTGGCCGTCCTTTGCGAAGTTGTCCGGCGGGCAGCCGGCCACGCCCTCAGGATTGCCCGCCTCGTCGAGGCTGAAGATCTCGCGCTCCGCCCACACGTCGCTGGAGTCCGCGCTTACGTACATGGGCATGTCGCCAATGATCTTTATGCCGCGCTCGTTTGCATAGGCACGCAGCTCGTTCCACTGCTTCTCAAAGATGAACTGCGCGCGACGGTGCGTCTCGGTGTTTGCCGCGATGGTCTGCTCTTCTTCGGCGATGCCCGGACGATACGTGCGCAGGTTCTCCGGCCAGAGCGGCCAAGGGATGTCGTCTCCCACGACCTCCTTGATGGCGCGGAAGGACACGTAGGGCTCCAGCCAGTCGGCGTTGCGCTCGCAGAACTCCTTGTACTCGGGGTCGTCCTCCAGGCCCTCTACGAGCTCGTCGAAGTTATCTTGGAATCCCTCGATCAGGTAGGGGTTGCCCGCAAAGGCGGAGAGGCCCGCATAGGGCGAGCCGAACTGATCGGTGGGGTTCACGGGCAGAACCTGCCAGTACGTCTGGCCGGCCTTCGCCAAGACGTCTACGAAGCGCTTGGACGGCTCGCCCAGCGTACCGGCCTTGCCACCGTTTGGCACGCTCGTGATGTGGCAGATGACGCCCATGCCGCGCTCCATGGGCAGCTGCAGACGCTCGTTGTCGTGGAAGTACAAAACCGACGTGCCCAACGGCCACAGATGCACCGAACAAGAGCCGCCGTCCTCGCTCAGCGTAGGCTTCTTGCCCTGCACGACGTCGTCCACGGACTCGCCCCTCATGGGCACGGTGACCACGTGAGAGTTCTTGAGACTCGCATTTGCCAGCACGCACACCGTCGTGTCCCCGAGTGTGCGATAGAAGCCAAAGACGTCGTCGTTTGCCGCAAACGGCTCGAAGTCGCCGTCCTCGAAGACCTCATGCAATAGCTTGCGCACGGCGATGGCGTTGCGATAGATCGTACGGCAGTTTTGGTCCTCGTTGCCCCACGGGTACGTCCCGCGGTTGTAGGGGTCGGTGTAGCCCTCCATACCGGCCTCGTCACCGTAGTAGATGCACGGCACGCCAGGCATGGTCATCTGCAGAAGCGCGGCGACCCAGAGCCGGCTCACCGCAAGGCTGCGCTGGCCCTCGTTCAGTCGGAAGTCGCGAAGCTGCTCTTCGTTGAGGGCATGACGATCCGGCGCATTGCCGAGGACCGTAAGCACGCGACGACGGTCATGGCTGCCCAGGAGGTTCAGGCCGCACAGGAACGCCTCGCGCGGGTAGTTCTCGTACAGCTCCTGCATCCTACGGGCGATGTCGTGCGCCGTGGTTTTGTTTGTGAGGTAGCGCAGCATCGAGCTGCGGAACGGATAGTTCATGACGCCATCGAGCTCGGAGCCCTGCAGGTACTTGCGCAGCTCACCATAGCTGACCTTGTGCGACGCGTCTTCCCACACCTCGCCGATGAGCAGGGCGTCGGGCTTCTCCGCCAGCACCGCGGCCTTGATCTCGGCGATGAAGTCGTCGGGCAGCTCGTCGGCCACGTCCAGGCGCCAGCCCGATGCGCCGAGTCGCAGCCACGTCGGCGTCTCCGCCAAACTTGAACCACGAGGCGTAGGGGCTGTCGGCGCTCTGGAAGGCGCCGATTTCGGCATAGTTGCCGTATTTGTTGAAGTAGCGCGAGTCGCAGCCCGTGTGGTTGAAGACGCCGTCCAAGATGATGCGGATGCCGAGTTCCTCAGCCTCCTTGCAGAGGCGCACGAAGGTCTCACGGTCGCCCAGCATCGGATCCACGCGCATGTAGTCGGCCGTATCGTAGCGATGGTTGCTCGCGGCCTCAAAGATGGGATTCAGATAGATGACCGTGACACCCAGCGCCTTGAGGTAGCCAAGCCGCTCGCGGATGCCGTCAAGGTTTCCTCCATAAAAATCCCACGTGGAGATGCGGCCGTACTGATCCTTCTGGTAGGTGGGCTGGGTACTCCAGTCCTGCACGAGGATGCGCGTAGGGCCGTTGCGATTCTCCTCAAAGCTCTTCTCCACGCGCTCCAGCCAATTCGTTCCGCGCTCGAAGCGGTCCGGGAAGATCTGATAAACGATACCATGCTGATACCACTCGGGGCGCACGGCACGCTGTTCGTACACGGTGATCTGGAACGAACGGGGCTCGCCATCCGCAAAGGCACCTTCGCCCACGCTGCAGTCGTTGCGTGCACCGTAGCGCCACATATCGCCATCATCCGCCGTGATGTTGAAGTAATACCAGATGACCTGCGTCTTTGTAGGGGTGAACGTACCCGTGAGGCGCACGAAGGACTCGCCGTCCTGCTCCATCCGCTCTGCGGTCATGGGTACGAGCGTCTCGCCCTCGCCGTCAACCCAAATCCTCACGACACCCTCGGGCTCGTCCGCGTCCCAAACGTCTATGGAAAGCGTGACGGCGTTCCCAAGGGGGCAGGCACCAAAGGGGGTGCGATATGTTTTGTTGGATGTAATGTGTAGAGCTCTCACGTCGATACCTCTCCCACTCTATTGACAAACATACAGTGCGTTATGGTAGCAGTCTCACAAGAGAATCGCTAGCTTTACTTAGGAAGCACCGATTCATCACTATCCGCGCATGGCGATCCCGCACTACGCGACAGATGGTCGCGTACACCGTTGCGTAGACCATGTCTGATCCCATGGCCGTAAGGTCATAGTCCACGGAGGCGTAGGCAGGCAGTTCGTCACCGAGAAAAATGTCCTCGGACGCGTTGTCCTCCGTCTGGCCATCCCGCCTTCCCGCCTGCTCTTGCAGCACGTCGGAAACGCCTTGCTGCTGGTTGGGCGAGGAACGGCTCGTCGCTCCCGAGCATCCGGCAATCATGCACCCAAAGGCCAGGATGGCTACCAGCATCAGTTCGAGCGCTTCGGACGCCTCGGGGTCAAGGCCCGTTGTAGGTTCGTCAAGCACGAGCAGCAGAGGTTCACATGCAAGCGCCCGCGCCATAAACACGCGCTGTTGCTGACCGCCGGAGAGCGAGCCAAAGGGGTTCTTGCGAAGGTCATATGCCCCGGCACGCTCGACACTCTGGGTTGTGACGGTTGGAATGCCGGACCAGCTCCCTGCACCACCACCCCGTTCCATGTCCCCGCTCACGTTCTGCGTATAATAGTGTCAGGTGGCAAGGCGAAGGGAGTCCGGCATGGGACGCTACGTGAACCCGGGAAACGATGGGTTCGAAGGCATAGCTGGCGACGACTACGTGGACAAGACGGGA
>CACXZL010000025.1 GCA_902772085.1 uncultured Coriobacteriaceae bacterium
CTGATGCAGAGCGGGAAGAGATCCGCAACGAGATGGAGGGTCTCTCGGCGCTCTATCTGGCTGTCGACGGCGAGCTCAAGGGCGTCATAGGCATCGAAGACCCGCTAAAGGAAGGCGCGGCCGAGGCGGTGCGCGACCTTCGCGCTCTGGGATTCGAGCACATCGTCATGCTCACGGGAGACAACGAGCAGTCGGCAGGACGCGTGGCGCAGGCGGCGAACATCACCGAGTGGCAGGCGGACATGCTCCCCGAGGACAAGCACAGCTACGTGCGCAAACTCCGACAGGAGGGCAGACACGTTGTGATGGTGGGAGACGGCGTCAACGACTCCCCCGCCTTGCGCGAGGCAAACGTAGGCGTGGCCATGGCCGCAGGTACGGCTATCGCACGCGAGGTCGCCGACGTGACGCTCACTGAGTCCGACCTTGCCTCGCTGGTACGCCTCCGCAAGCTGAGCATGGGCCTCATGCACCGGCTCGACACGAGCTTCCGCAGCGTCATGGTGTGGAACTCCAGCCTACTTGCACTGGGCATCGGCGGCGCCATCACACCGCAGACGTCTTCGCTTCTGCACAACGTCTCGACCATCGCGCTCGGTGCGCATGCCATGAGAGCGTATCTATGAGCCAGGACGGCAGGTAAACATGGCTCATGTGCCTGTGGCGTGCCTTGTGAGCTGAGCTGGCCCACAAGGCACGCCAATTTCATTTCGCGCCTCATTCCCTCGCGCTCTTCCCCTTGGGATAGCCCTCAGGACATGCTGCATGCATTCCGCTCCTAAAGATGCGTCGAGCGTGCAGCAATGGGAGTATCCCCCAACATTCGCGCGGTGGATACTCCCATACTGCTAGGGGCTGAGCGTGATTCGTTGAATCCCCTGCTCCAAAAAAGGCGCCGCCCGGGAGGCGGCGCCTTGGCCTTGCTCTGTGGTCGCAAAGACTAGTCGCGACGCTTGTTGTAGCGCACCACATCCGGGTGCAGGTTGTGGTAGATGTCGAGGTAGTCGTCAGCAGCGCGACGCCAGCTGAAGTCCTCGGCCATGGCTTGCTGCTGGAGCCTCTGCCATGCCTCCTTATTTGTCCAGAAGACTTCGCAGGCGTTCAGCAGGCAGCCGGCCATCTCGTCTGCGTTCATGTTTGCAAACGAGAAGCCCGTGCCTTCACCCGTAAACTGGTTGTAGGGCTTCACGGAGTCACGCAGACCACCGGTCTCACGGACGACGGGCAGCGTGCCGTAGCGCATGGAAATCATCTGGGTCAGGCCGCACGGCTCGAACTCGGAGGGCATGAGGAAGAGGTCCGCGCCAGCATACATGCGATGCGCAAGCGCGCCGTCGAATTCGATGCGGGCACTCATCATGTCGCCGTACTTCCAATCGAAGTACTTGAACGAGTCCTCGTAGTCCTTGTCGCCGGTACCCAGGATGGCGACCTGCACGCCACGCGCCATCAGCGCGTTCATGCTGTAGCGCACGAGATCGAGGCCCTTCTGCTTGGTGAGACGTCCCACCATGCATACCAGCGGGCGCTCTGGATCCTGACGCAGGCCAAACTCCTCCTGCAGCGCACGCTTGCACTCCGCCTTGCCGCTCATGTCCTTGGCATCGTAGTTCGCCGGGAGGAACTTGTCGGTCTTGGGGTTCCACTCCACCGTGTCGATGCCGTTCAGGATGCCGTGAAGCGAGGCTGCACGACGGCGGAAGATGCCGTCCATGCCTTCGCCGTAGAACGGCATCTGGAGCTCGTTGGCATACGTCGGACTTACGGTGGTGATGACATCAGAGTAGAGCAGCGCCGCCTTCATGTAATTGATGGCCTGCGGTGCGCAATAGAGTTGATCGCGAGCTGCCGGCACATCGGCCAAGCCAAGCACGTCGTTCAGCACCTTATCGGAGTACTGACCCTGGAACAGCACGTTGTGCACCGTGAAGATCGTCTTGACGCAGACGCACTCAGGAATCTGCTGGTAGAACTCACGCAGGAACACCGGTGCCATTGCCGTCTGCCAGTCGTTACAGTGCAGCACGTCACACTGAAGCTCGGGCACCTTGGCTATGGACTCGCAAATGGCCTTGGAGAAGAAGGCGAAACGCTCCCCGTCGTCAAAGTAGCCGTAGAGGGCATCACGCTTATAGTACGCCTCGTTGTCGATGAAGTAGAAGTCGACGCCCTGATAGGTGAGCTTCTCGATGCCGCAATACACGCTGCGCCAGCTTAGCGGCACATAGAAGTCTGCGACGTGCTTCATCTGGTCCACGTACTCTTGCGGGATGGTGCCATACTTCGGTGAAATGACGGCAACCTTCGCCCCGGCATGCTTGAGCGCGCGCGGAAGGGAGCCCGCGACGTCACCCAGTCCGCCACTCTTTGAGAAGGGCACAACCTCGGATGCCGCAAACAAAATCTTGAGCTTTCTTCTAACGCTATCTGCCATGATGGCCTCCCTGCCTTTTTGGGTGTGTGGTTCCTAGTTCTTCTTCAGGTAGAGGATGTCGCCATCGGTACCGCGCAGCTCAGTGCCGGCGGGAACGACGTTGTTTTTGTCGATGATGGCGTTCTCGATCTTGGCGCCAGCCTTGACGATGACGCCCTGCATAAGCACGGAGTTACGTACGGACGCACCCGGCTCGACGATGACGTTGCGACCAAGGACGGAACCCTGAACGGCGCCATAGATGCGGTCGCCAGAGGCGACGAGGGCGTTCGAGACCTTGCAGCCCGGCTCATACTTCGCGGGCGGGTTGTCATGCGCCTTGGTCTTGATGGGACGCGCGTCTGCCAGCTCGGTGAGGACTTCGGGATCCAGAAGGTCCATGTTGGCCTTGAAGTAAGAAGCCTTGTCGAAGATTGGCTTCATGTAGCCGTCGAACTCGGCAATCTGGACGCGGAAGCGACCATACTCGGCGTTGAGAGCCTCGAAGAGGTCGAGGTGATCGATGGCCGAGAAGGCATCCAGGAGCTCAAGCAGCAGCTCGCGCTCGATGACGGCGTAGTCAAGGAACGCAAACTCGCCAAACTTGACGCCCTGGCGCATGCTCTTTACGCGGCCGTCCTCGGCTTCGAAGGTCACGACGTCGATGTTGCCGTCGCAGGATGCCTTCTTGACGAGTACGGTGATGTTTGCGCCAGAAGCCTCGTGGTCGGCGATGAGCTTCTTGATGTCTACGTTGCAGATGAAGTTGGCCGTGGAGAGCACGACGTACTTCTCAGAGTTCTTCGTAAAGAACTCACGGTTCTGCACGAGGTCGCGAATCAGGAAACGGGCGCCGGTGCGGCTGGTGCCAAAGGCGGTGCCAGGCATGATGAACAGGCCGCCGTTCTTGCGGTCCAGATCCCAATCCTTGCCAGAGCCAACGTGGTCTACCAGCGAACGGTAGTTGTTTGGCATAATCATGCCAACGTTGCGGATGCCCGCGTTTACCATGTTGGACAGGGCAAAGTCCACGAGGCGATAGCGGCCCAGATAGGGCATGGAAGCCACGGGACGGCCCGAGAACACGTCATCCTTGGATGCCGTGGTGTAATTGCAGGTCACAAGACCAATTGCCTTGGGCATCGTTTACTCCCCCTTTTCTACTACGGCGTCGTCGCCGAGGGTAACGGTTTCCTCATCTGCAGAACCAAAGGTAGCGCCAGCTGCCACGACAGAGCGCTCGGCCATAATCGCGTTGATGACCACGGCACCCTCCTCGACGCGTGCGCCGGGGAAGAGGATGGAATCCTTGACGATGGCGTCCTTGCCCACAAACACGTTGTCGGAAATGACGGAGTGCTCAACGGAACCAAGGATGGTGCAGCCATTGTCGATAAGGGAGTCGTCCACCGAGCCCTTGGGGCCGACGAACGCGGGAGGACGGGTGGAGGAGTTGCTCATGATAGGAGCATCCTGCGCAAACAGGTCGAACGCAGGCTCCGCGCCCAGCAGCTCCATGTTTGCCTCGTGGAAGGAGGCCACGGTGCCGACGTCGCGCCAGTAGGCCTTGAACTGGTAGGTGTAGAGGCGCTTGCCAGCAGCAAGCAGCTTGGGGATGATGTCGCCACCGAAGTCGTGCGAGGAGTTGGGATCCTTGTCGTCTTCCTTCAGGGTATTGATAAGGAGGTCGGCGTTGAAGATGTAGATGCCCATGGAGGCAAGGTTGCTCTTGGGCTCTGCCGGCTTCTCTACGAACTCCTCGATGCGACCGTCGTCAGCGCAGTTCATGATGCCGAAACGAGGTGCGTCCTCCCAAGGAACGGGCATAACGGCAACGGTCAGGTCGGCGTTGTTTGCTTTGTGGGTAGCAAGCATGTCCTCGTAGTCCATGCGATACAGCTGGTCGCCGGAGAGGATGAGGATGTACTCGGCGTCCTGGCTCTCGAGGTAACCGAGGTTCTGGGTAATGGCGTCAGCGGTGCCGGCATACCAAGAGGCACCAGTCTGGGTTGCGAACGGCGGAAGAATGGCTACGCCACCGTCACGCTCGTCGAGGTTCCATGCCTCGCCGGTTCCCAGATACTCATGCAGCAAATACGGACGATACTGCGTGAGAACACCTACCGTGTTGATCCCCGAGTTCGCGCAGTTGGACAGCACGAAGTCGATAATGCGGTACTTGCCACCGAACGATACGGCCGGCTTCGCGACTTTGCTCGTAAGCACGCCAAGCCTGGACCCCTGCCCGCCGGCAAGAAGCATCGCAACGCATTCCTTCTTGCTCATTGACCTTCCCCTTTCGTTAGTTGATTAGGCCAGTAAACTACTTACTCACCAACATGCCAGATATCGGCCGCATATTCACGAATTGTTCGGTCAGAGGAGAAGAATCCGCTCCTGGCCGTATTGTGAAGCGACACACGGTTCCAATTACGGGTGTCAACGTAGGCGTTTGTGACCTCTTCCCAAGCCTGTACGTAGGCGTGGAAATCGCGGCAAACGAGATACTGGTCGTTGTTTACCATGAGCTCGTCATGGACCAACTCGAAGTTACCGGACTGGCGAGCGAAGGTGCCGTCGGTCAGCTGGTCGATCACGCGGCCAAGACGATGGCGGTCGGCGTTGTACTCGTTCCAGGCGAAGTAGCGACCAGATGCGTACAGGTCGTTCACCTCATTGGTGCGCAAACCGAAAATCTTGATGTTTTCCTCGCCCACGAGGTCGCAGATTTCTACGTTTGCGCCGTCATAGGTTCCGAGCGTGATCGCACCGTTCATCATGAACTTCATGTTGCCAGTGCCGGAGGCCTCGGTGCCTGCCGTGGAGATCTGCTCTGAGATCTCGGTGCCTGGGTAGATGATCTGAGCATTGGACACGGCGAAGTTGGGCACAAAGACGACCTTGATGTACTCATTCACGCGAGAGTCGTTGTTTATCACGTCGGCGATGCCGTTGATGAGGCGGATGACCTCCTTGGCAAAGACGTAGCTCTGGGCTGCCTTGCCCGAGAAGATGAACGTCGTAGGCTGTGGACGGTAGCTCGAGTCGTCGAGCATACGGTTGTAGACGTCCATGATCTTGAACACGTTGAGCAATTGGCGCTTATAGGCATGGAAGCGCTTGACTTGGGTGTCAAAGACGGTGTTTGTGTCCACGACGATGCCCGTCGTCTCCTTGATGTAGGCCGCGAGACGCTCCTTTGCCGTGCGTTTGGCCTTGCCCCACTCCTCCAGGAAGCTGTCGTCGTCCTTGAAGGCGAGGAGCTTCTCGAACTCGTTGGCGTCGGCGAGCCACTTGTCGCCAATGGCGCCGGTGATGAGCTTGCTGAGGGCGGGGTTGGCGTTGCCCAGGAAGCGGCGGTGAGAGACGCCGTTGGTCTTGTTGTTGAAGATCTCGGGCTTCAGACGATAGAAGTCGTGGAGCGTGGAGTCCTTGATGATGCCGGTGTGCAGGGCGGAGACGCCGTTCACCGAGTAGGAGAAGATGACCGAGAGGTTTGCCATGCGCACTTGGCCGTCCCAGAGGATGGCGGTCTCCTGCAGCATGGACGCCCAGTCGGATCCCATGCGCGGGAAGGTCTCGCGGAAGCGGCGGTCGATTTCCTCGATGAACATGTAGAGGCGAGGCAGAAGGCTGCGGAACATGTGGATGGGCCACTTCTCCAGCGCCTCGGGCATGATGGTGTGGTTCGTATAGGAGCAGGTCTGCGTGGCGATCTTGAAGGCGAGGTCGAAGTCGACGCCCTTCTCGTCCACCAGGATACGCATGAGCTCGGGACCGCACATGGCGGGGTGCGTGTCGTTGGTGTGGACGCACACGTGGTCGCCCAGGTGCTCCCAGTCGTTGCCGTACTCGTGCTCGTAGGTGCGCAGGATGGTCTGCAGGCCCGCAGAGACGAAGAGGTACTCCTGCATGAGGCGCAGCAGCTTACCGTGCTCGCCAGCATCGGCGGGATAGAGGATGGTGGAGATGGCCTCGGCGTTTGCGCGGAAGCTGAAGGCATCGCTGTAGCGGCCCTCGTTGAAGGCCTCCAGATCGAAGCCGTCCTCGGCGGGCTCGGCCTTCCACAGGCGGAGCTTGTTTACCTTGTTCACGCCATAGCCCACGACCTCCACGTCATAGGGAACGGCCAAGACCTTGGTGGCGTCCTCGGTGGTAAACCAGAAGCGGCCGTTCTCCTCATGACGCTCCACATGGCCGCCAAACTGCACGGTAACGGCGCTTGCGGTCTTGCGGGTCTCCCAAGGATAGCCGTGCTCGAGCCAAGCATCGGTCTTCTCGACCTGGCTGCCGTTTACGATCTCCTGACGGAAGAGGCCGTAGCGATAGCGCATGCCGTTGCCGTAGCCCGCGATGCCCTCCTTGGCCATGGAGTCGAGGAAGCAAGCAGCGAGACGGCCGAGGCCACCGTTGCCTAGGCCGGGGTCGCACTCGTAGCGGCAGAGGTCCTCGAGACTCATGCCCATGTCGTGCAACGCTTCACCTACGAGATCGTGAACGCCGAAGTTCAGGAGGTAGTTGTCGAGAAGAGGGCCGATGAGGAACTCGAGGGAGAAGTAGTAGACCTTCTTTTCGCCCAGGCGGTGCGTCTCCACGTGCGTCTGGCGCGCCTTTTGCGCGATCAGCGACGCAAGCACGTAGAAGCGCTCACGCTGGACGGTGTCCTCGAACTCCTTGCCAAAGAGCGTGAGACAGAGCTCCCGGTAGTTCTTGATGAATTCCTTCTTACTGTGGAAAATCGTATTGGGCATAGTACATCCTTTGTTCGGTTACAGAACCCGTTAGCGTATAGTACCTTACTTGGGGGTTTTCGTCCTGCGTTGTACCTTCTTTTGTGCCGTTTCAGCGAGACGGTGAGCCTTTTTTTCACGCCATTACCAGAAAAGAACCCATAACTGGGAGAAAAGACCTTGTGCGCGTCAATAAGAACCGGCTTTTTTACACGCATAAACCCCCATGGCCAGAATCAATCCGACCATGAGGGTTGGCTACGCTGAATTGTGCGCTCTAAGGTGGGGAGAATTACTTCTCGCCAGCCTTCTTTGCGGCCTCCTCCGCGGCTTTCTTTGCGGCGTTTGCCTTGCGGGTCGCGGCGGCCTTCTTTGCGGCGGCAGAGCGACGAGCCTTCTTCTCGGCCTCGGAGAGGTCTTCCTTCACGGTGGCCTTGACCTTGGCGACGCTCTTCTCCACGGCATCCTCGACCTTGGCGACGCTCTTCTTTACCGCGCTCACCTTGGAGGTCTCCTTCTTGATGGCGTCCTCGGCCGTAGGCATGACGAAGCGCGGCTTCTTCTTGG
Source organism: uncultured Coriobacteriaceae bacterium (assembly GCA_902772085.1). Classification (GTDB taxonomy): domain Bacteria; phylum Actinomycetota; class Coriobacteriia; order Coriobacteriales; family Atopobiaceae; genus RUG440. Next base: position 7,711 of record CACXZL010000025.1, read on the forward strand.
GCTTGGGAGGCAGGGGTCCGTCATACTTGAAGATGGCGCCGCCGATCGGCGGGACGCGTACCTTGATGGAGTTCTCGCGCAGGTTCCAAGGCTTCTCCTCGGACTCGAAGCGCACGTCGTCGTTTGTGACGCCAGAGCCGCCGTACTCTTCGCGGTCGGAGTTGAAGACCTCACGCCAGTAGCCGGCACGCGGCACGCCGATGCGATACTCCTCGTAGGGGTTCACCTCGTAGTTGATGACGATCACGAGGTCGTCTTTGGGGTCATCGCCATGGCGGACGAAGCTCACGATGCACTGGTTTGAGTTGTTTGCGTCAATCCACTCGAAGCCGTCCTCCTCGTAGGCCTTCTCCCACAAGGCGGGCTGCTCGTTGTAGCATTTATTTAGCGCGGCGATGTACTTCTGCTGCTTGCCGTGGGCCTCGAACTCCTCGGCCAAGAAGTACTCGATGCCCTCGTAGTAGCGCCACTCGATGAACTGGCCGATCTCGTTGCCCATGAAGTTGAGCTGGCCACCGGGGTGGGTGGTCTGATAGAACGCCAGCGAGCGCAAGCCTGCCATCTGACGCCAGAAGTCGCCCGGCTGACGGGTGATGAGCGAGCACTTGCCGTGCACGACCTCGTCATGCGACAAGGGCAGCACGAAGTTCTCGTTGAACGCATACATGATGGAGAAGGTAAGCAGGCTGTGGTTGCCCGGACGGAACGGGAAGTCCGTCTGACAATAGCGCAGGGTGTCGTTCATCCAGCCCATGTCCCACTTGTAGTTGAAGCCAAGGCCGCCGACCTCGGGTGGACGGGTGACGAGCGGCCAAGCCGTGGACTCCTCGGCGATCATCATGACGTCAGGATGATAGCTGCCGACGATCCTGTTGCACTTGCGGACGAACTCGATAGAAGGATAGTCGTGCTCGGAGCCGTCCTCGTTGAACTTCTTCATGCCCGGGTCGTCGATGCCGAAGTTCAAGTAGAGCATGGAGGTCACGCCGTCCATGCGGATGCCGTCTGCGTGGTACTCGTCGATCCAGTACAGGAGGTTTGAGATCAGGAACGTGTGGACCTCGCCGCGCTCGAAGTCAAACTTGTAGGTGCCCCAGTTGGGGTGGACTTCCTTCTCGTAGAGCTTGTTGCCGTTGAAGTGTACGAGACCGTGCTCGTCGGGGCAGAAGCCACCAGGCACCCAGTCGAGAATGACGCCGATGCCAGCCTGGTGGCAAGCGTCCATGAAGTGCTTGAACTGCTTAGGCGTGCCGTAGCGGCTAGTGGGGGCGTAATAGCCCGTGACCTGATAGCCCCAGCTGCCGTCGAAGGGATGCTCCATGACGGGCATGACCTCGATGTGGGAGTAGCCCATCTCCTTCACGTAGGCCACGAGCTCGTCGGAGAGGTCGTCGTAGGTGTACCAGGAGCCGGTGGCACCGTCTTCCTCGTCTGGCTGGGTACCAAAGGCGGTGAGGCCGTCCTTGTGGCGCTTCCATGAACCCAGATGCACCTCGAAGATGTTGAGCGGGCGCTTCATGTGGTTTTGCTGGTAGCGCTGCTTCATCCATTCGTCGTCGCCCCATACGTAGGAGTCGATCTCGGCGGTACGGGAGGCGGTGCCAGGAATCAGCTCGGCATGGAACGCATAGGGGTCAGCCTTGTACATCACGTCACCGGCACGCGTCTCGATCACGTACTTGTAGAGCTGGCCCTCGACGACGCCAGGAACAAACGCATGCCACACACCGCCCACCGGTGTGCGTGTGAGCGGCGTGGCCTTGGGATCCCAGTCGTTGAACTCGCCCGTCACGTACACGGCACGCACGTCGGGAGCCCATACGGCAAACTGGTAACCATCCACGCCGTCAAGCGTGGCGGGATGGGCGCCGAGCTTCTCGTAGCTTCGGAACCACTCACCCTTGGCGAAGAGATACAAGTCGTCATTGGTGAGGAGGTAGTTCTGGATTGGTGCACTCATCTTTGAGACCCCCATTGTCGGATTGTCCATAGTTAGCGCTATGTTATGGTTGTTGCAACAAGGCGTAAACGAGTATTGGGCAGACGTGCAAGCTGCATCGGCACGCGGAGGCGTATCGCGCGGTTCGGCCCAGAGGGAGGTCGGCATGCCTAGGGAATCAAAGAAATCCAAGGTCGCCCGCGCGACCGAGTTCTGTCATCGCATGGGCGAGCTGTATGGCGCCGAGCCATCGGCGTTGGACTGGCACACGCCTTTCGAGCTCGTAATCGCGGTGCTGCTCTCGGCCCAGACCACCGACGTCGCGGTGAACGCCGTGACACCGGAGCTCTTTGCGCGATGGGGAGAGCCGGCGTCGATGGCAACGGCCGAGGTTGCAGAGGTGGCCGAGGTGATCCACCGGCTCGGGTTCTATCGCACCAAGTCGCAGCATTGCGTGGGATGCGCACGGATGATCATGACCGAGTTTGGCGGCGAGGTGCCCCGCACCATGGACGAGCTCACGAAGCTACCCGGAGTGGGACGCAAGACGGCAAACATCGTGCTCAACAAAGCCTTTGGCGTCGTGGAGGGCATCGCCGTGGACACCCACGTGTACCGCATCGCGCAGCGCATGGGGCTTACGACGGCAAAAACGCCACTCGAAGCCGAGAAAGACCTGCTCGCCGTGATTCCGCGCGAGCTGTGGGACGGCGTGAACTCGCAGTGGATTCGACACGGGCGCGCCATTTGCACCGCACGCGTGGCAAAGTGCGCGGAGTGCCCGTGCGCAGACCTGTGCCCGCAGCGCCCGGTACGCTACGGCGCCGGGCAGGACAGGAAGGGCCACCGCAAATAGCTGGAAAACTACTTCCCGCATCAAAACAAACGTCGTGCGCCAGCGAAGAGCCTGTCCCCCTTCGATGCACGGCCCATCCATGTGCTTGGCATTGTTTAGGGACGGGCAATCACCAACCGATTGCTGGCATCAGGTTGCATGGGCAGCCAGATGGCCCATGCTAGAGTACATATTTTCTGGTATTTCACTTGATAAGGTACATATGTATGCGTATAATTGCTTATACGAACAAATTTTCGTTGTTAGGTGGTATATGTGAACGTTGCAACTTCAATTGCAAGCGGCGTGAGGGCGATCACCGACGGCTACGACACCGCTTGCAAAAGGCTTCTCTCGGAGAGGCAGATACTCTCCCGCATAATGCACGACTGGCTCGAGGAGTTCTCCGACACCGATGTGAAGCAGATTGAGAGGGAGTGCCTCATTGGCAAGCCAAGGATTGGCGAGGACCCGGTTGGCCGTGACGAGGCAGCCCCGGGGATGGTGGGAGCGCTTTCGGGAGAGGACGCGACGGTAGCCGAGGGAACCGTGAACTTCGACATACGCTTCGAGGCGACCACCCCCCATCGCGAGGACGACAAGAACGACGTAATCTACATGGAGATGGACGTGGAGGCTCAGAACGTCTTTTTCCCTGGCTATCCGCTTCTCAAGCGAGCCGTGTTCTATGGAGGAAGGCTGCTTTCCATGCAAGGCTACGAGGTGGTACCCAAATCCCACTACGAGCGGGTGCGCAAGGTGGTGTCGATCTGGGTCTGTGCCCATCCCCCTCGCAAATACGCGGGAACGGTGACGAGGTTCGGACTACGGCCTGAGTGGCTCGTGGGCGAGGCGGAATACAGGTCACAGGACTACAATACGCTCGATGTGGTCATGGCCTGCCTAGACGACCAGAATCCCGGTCGCTCGGAAGGCGCACTGGGCATGCTGGAGGTACTCCTGTCCACGAGGATGACCGCCTCGGAGAAAATCGCGTATCTCGAGGACAAATGCAGTATAGTGGTGACGGAGTATCTCAACGAAAGGGTGATAGACGTGTGCAATCTCAGCCAAGGCGCCATAGAAGAAGGCCGCAGGGAAGGCCGCAGGGAGGAGAGAGCGAAGTTCCTCGAGGTGGCCGTCTCACTGGTAAGCGACGGGACACTGGCGTTGAAGGATGCTGCCGCCCGCTTCGGCTTCTCCGAGCAGGAGATCAGGGTCGCGTTGCCTTAGGAACCGTTTCGAAATAACTACGATGTCGGTGGGATGGGGGAAGCGTCAGTCAGCCTT
>CACXZL010000026.1 GCA_902772085.1 uncultured Coriobacteriaceae bacterium
GCCGACGGCCTTTGCCACAAGGCCACCCACATTGAGCAGATGCGTTGCCAGCAGTGTAGTGGTGGTCTTGCCATTTGTCCCAGTTATCGCGACCCATCTCCTCGGACACTCACGCCAGGCAAACTCGGGCTCGCCTATCACTTCACGGGCATGCTCACGCGCAGCGAGGAAGAATACGGAGCTCTCCGGTATACCAGGAGAAACAATGGCCAAGTCGTACGTACCCTCAAGCTGTTCCGTACCGCAGACAACCCGTACGCCCCTCGTCTCAAGAGCGTGCGTGGCGTCGTTTTCCAACGAGTTCTTTCCACCGTATAGGGTTACAGAACCAACGCGATTTCCCATCTGATTTGCCAGATAGTCCGCCACGCCAAGTCCGGTCTGACCGAGACCCAATACCGCTACCTTGCCTAGCGACGAGACTGACTCCATGATGTCTCCTTAAGGAAGTTGGAAGTATAATGCGAAACCCAGCGCAACGAATGCCGCTGAGATGATCCAGAAGCGAATGACTACCTTATTTTCGCGCCAACCCATTTTCTCGAAATGATGATGGATGGGCGCCATAAGAAACACGCGTTTGCCTGTTCGTTTAAATACAGCAACCTGAATCATTACAGAGAGAGCCTCTACCACGAAGAGGCCGCCCATCACAAGCGACGTGACCTCCGTCTTTGTGATAATGGCGCAAGAGGCAAAAGCTGCGCCTAGCGCAAGTGACCCCGTATCGCCCATAAAAATAGACGCAGGATAGCAGTTATGCCATAAAAAACCTATGCATGCACCAGCGATGGCGCCTGCAAACGCCGAGAGAGGAAGCTCGCCGTACTTGAATGCAACCATGCTCATACCGATCATGGCAATCATCACGGTACCTCCCGCTAAGCCGTCAAGGCCATCGGTGAGGTTCACGGCGTTTGACAGGCCCACCATGAGCAGGCATACAAAGATGAGATATAGCCAAGGAATGTGAAACGCCCCGGGACCCTCCCCTATCGTCGTGGAGATAACGCCGAGATCGATGATAAAGCCGCCAGGAAACCGCACGGCCGGAGATATGCCAACCCAATTCACGGCAGCCAAACAAAACACGATGGAGATAAGCGTGAGTCCCACCATCTTCTGCACGGGCGTAAGACCCAAAGACCGCTTGTGCGCCACAGACTCGATATCGTCCAGCAATCCCAATGCCCCCGTAAGAAGCGTAGCGACCATGGCGCATATGAGATCTGGACTCCACGGAACCATGATGACGCAAGCGATGACGGCACAGGCAAGCATGACAAAGCCGCCCATCGTAGGAGTTCCCTGCTTGATGAGATGACGCTCGGGACCATCAGCGCGGATTTGCTGGCCTATGCCGCCGTTCTTCATGACGCGAATAAAGAAGGGCATGAAGCAGGCGGTAAGCAGGGCCGCAATTGCAGCCGTAAGAAACACCTGATAGGTAGGGTAGGCTGGATTGCCCAGAAACATTCCAATCATGCGCCCAAAACCTCCTTGGCAAAGCAGTCGAGACCGGCCGCTCGCGATGCTTTCACGAGAACAAGATCGTCGTATGACAGTATGGGAACCATGACGCGCGCCGCCTCGTCCACCGTAGAGAACGTTTCTAGGCGATCTTCGGAGAATCCCATGGTACGTGCCGCCTCAGCCATCTTGGTTGCGTCGGCTGATCCTATGAGTACCAAGAGATCTACGTTCTTTGCGGCAGCATATGCACCCACTAACTCGTGAAGCCTCGTAGACTCATCGCCAAGCTCACCCATCTCACCGAGCACGGCAATGCGTCGTCCAGCGCATTTCATCGAGCAGAGCACGTCAAGGGCCGCCGCCATGGAGCTCGGGCTCGCATTGTAAGAGTCGTCAATCACACGGGCGGAGCCTGCATGCTGGCGCACCTCGAGCCTCATGCGTGTGGGTCGCATCGCGCAGATCGCGTCAAAGGATGGTCCAAGCGGAAGGCCGAGTACGTAAACTACACCGAGGGCACTCAAAAGATCTGAAACCATTGCCCGTCCGGGAAGTGGAAGAGTTCCTCTGAGATCGTCATGGCCCTCCACGCTCACCACTACCCTCGGCAACCCATTCTCGTCGAGGGATATCTCGGTTGTCTTTACCTTGGAGTCGCGTCCGCCCACTCTCAAGGTGCGGACGTTTGCGGGCACGCAATACTGCTGTTCGATAAAGTCCGCATAGTCATCACCGTCGGTAAGTACCAGCGTGGGGTCAATGCCACAAGCTCCTCGCAGGGCACCAACCACCTCGGCCTTCGCTCGGGCGATACCATCGCGAGAACCGAGGTTGCCCACATGGCTCGTGCCGACGTTTGTAATCACTGCCACGTCGGGACGCGCTGCCGACGCAATGCGAGCTATCTCCCCCGCGTTGTTCATCCCCATCTCTACGACAAGCACTTCGTCTTCGGCGGAGGCGGCAAAAAGCGTCAGAGGGACTCCAAGAAGGTTGTTGAAATTCCCTACGGTAGCATGCACGCGTCGCGTTGCACCGATACCTGCCGCAAGCATCTCCTTGGTGGTCGTTTTGCCCACGGAGCCCGTAACTCCCACCACGACCCATTGAGGATTGGCACTTCTCCACGCCGTTGCGAGAGCGAGCATAAACGCTTCGCCGTCGTCGCTTTTGGCGCGGACCAAGGCACCGCCGGTTTTTTGCGCTGCCACACGTGCATCTTCGTCAGCGTCGGCCGTCAACACCACAACGCGCGCACCCGCTTCAAAGGCTTGCGCAGCGAACTTGTTTGCGTCTGTACGTTCTCCGACAAACGCCACAAACAAGCCCCCCATGGGCATGACACGCGTATCTATGGCAACCCCCTCAAATTCTTGGGTGGGGTCTCCAAGTAGCAGCTGCGCACCAGTGGCTTGCAGCATTTCCTGAATTGTCATACGAATCATCAAATCACTCCCTATTCGTCCCAAGAACTGGACAAGACACCCATGTCCTTAAGAACCTCACCCATAATAGCCGAGAATACAGGTCCCGCCGATGAATAAGAGATATATGGAGTTTCGTTCAAGCCAACGTACAACAAAACTTCAGGATTGCTCGCCGGCGCAAAGCCAATGAGCGACGCGAGATACTTGCCCTTGAGATAGGTGCCGTTTTCAGCTTGCTCTCCCGTTCCGGTCTTTGCCGCCACGTCATACCCATCCACTGCGGCCGTATATCCCGTACCGTCTTCCACCACCGTTCGCATCATGTCGGTTATTTTTTGAGCTGTACCCTCAGAGATGGCCTCTCCCTGGGTCTCCCACTTGATTTCCTTGCCTCCCACGGCCGTTGCAAAGTGCGGGGTGCAGAGCTTACCAGAATTTGCAATGGCACCAACCGCACGGACCATCTGAACCATGGGGATGGTAAGGCCTTGGCCAAAGGACATCGACCCCACTGAAGAGCCGTCATATTGGCTTCTCGACTTCACCATACCCGCAGTTTCCCCAGGATAGTCGATACCCGTAAGTGTTCCGATGCCAAATCTCTCTATGCCCTCCGCAAAGGCATCCGCGCCTATGCACTCCTGAGCGATATAAGCCGCACCAACGTTCGAGGAACGACGAAGAACTTCACGAAGATTCATGTTTTCAGGCTCCCAACGACCATCTTCGTCGGTAACGATGTCATAACCTACCAAAATGGTGCCCGGCATCGTAAAGTAGTCGCTCGCCTGCACTTTGCCACTCTCGAGGCCGATTGCCTCTGTAAGCACTTTGAAAATTGACCCTGGGTCATAGGAGGAGGACACGAGTTTAAGGTTCAGCTCGTTTCCACTGATCGCCTCTGGCTTTGTGAGGTCTGCATAAGGCGTAGAGCAAGCCGCCAGTATAGAGCCATCCCGTGGATCGCAGACCATGGCGAAGCCTGACTCCGCCTCGTTCTCCTTGGTGGCTACGGCAATTTGGTCTTCCACAAATTTCTGGGCGTCGATGTCTATGCTGAGAACAAGGTCTTTTCCATCTCTTGGCTCAGTAATCTTTGCTGCCGCGCCGGCGATGGGTATGCCCTGAAGTCCCGTCTCCATTATCATTTCCCCATCAACGCCAGACAGCTCGTCGTTGTATTTGAGTTCAAGACCAGAAATGCCTTCGTTGTCCACATTCACCAGTCCGAGAATCTGACCGCAGACGGCGCCATACGGATATACGCGTCTCGTCTGTTCCAGCAAATAAACGCCTGCCTGCTTGCTTGCAAGAAGGTCTTTGCGTAGGGACTCGCATGCCTGCTTCTCTGCCTTGCGCTGAATGTAAACGAAAGTGGAGTTCTGCGTGAGGAATTTCTCGTATGCTTGCGCATCACCACCAAGCCATTTGGCGAGTAGCTCCGCTTCCGCCTCTGTGTCCGTAACCTCCATTGGGTTACAGTACACGTCGTAGCATTCCTCACTCTTCGCGAGCACGTTGCCCTTGCGATCGTAGATGGTACCTCTACGCGCCTGCAGGACCTGCGTGTTGGTCCTGCGCTTTTCAGCTAAATCAGCATACTTTTTTCCATCGATAATCTGTATGTATGCAAGACGCGCCACCAGTATCACGAGGATACACAAGAAGGCTATGAATACTTGCGGAAGCTTCCCGCCACCCGCTCCAAAGCCAAGAAGGCCATTGCCCGTGCCATAACGTTTGCGCGAGACCTCATCGTAGGACGCCTCGCGCGAATCTCTTGACCAGCTATCAGACCCTCGCCTATCCCTCACCCGAGCGCCTTTCTCTTACGCAGAGCCATCATTCACTTTCTACATCAATTACCGTTGCGTCACTAGCATATACCATACCGAGATTCTGAGTCGCAATGCGCGAAATACGTTCATTGCCTACAAGCTGCGAACGCTCTATGCGAAGGTCATCGTTCTGCGTGCGTAATTCCTTGATGTGTGACGCAGTCTTTGCGTTTTCGCGCAAAAGGCCCACGGTGCCTGACGTGAGCGCCACACTCATGCCGCCCGCCGCGAAGAGGGCGAGAACCACTGCCGTCAAAAAGATGGCCACACGCCTAAGGAGCGGAGAAGCCTCGCGTCGAGCACGCGCATCAAGACTCCCGCCTTCCCATGGAGTGAAAGTGGTCTTTTCCCGCCCCGTCTCTTGTTCGAGGGCGCCCAAGTCTAGTGCCTCCGCACGATAGCTCATATTCTCTCCGTTCGTTTTACCTACGTATGTGTTTCGTCAAAAGTGTATCCGTCCAATGCGCCGGCATGACGTCGGCGAAAGGGGTTTATGTATCATACATCCGAGGTGTCGAGCTTGGTAGCCACTCGGAGCAAGGCGCTTCTCGAGCGAGGGTTCAACGCCACCTCTTCTTCGGATGCCACGAGGGGGCGTTTTGTATTCACTTTTATAATCGGCACGTGCCCACATACGCACACGGGCATGTCGGGAGGACAGATGCATCCTTGGGCCATTTCGCTGAAGACGTGTTTCACCATACGATCCTCGAGCGAATGATAGCTGATGACCGCAATGCGACCGCCAGGGTTCAACCAACGCACAGCCGCTCTCAAGCCACGATCAAGCGCCTCCATCTCGTGGTTCACCTCAATGCGTATGGCTTGAAACGACTTGCGTGCCGGATGCCCTCCATGCCTACGATCGCGAGCGGGTATGGCATCGCGTACGATCTGAGCAAGACGCAACGTTGTACGTATCGGCTCTTTCTGACGCTCCATAACGATGCGACGGGCTATCGCACGAGCATGACGCTCATCCCCATAGGTCCGAAGAACCCGGGCAAGGTCGGCTTCGCTGTAGTTGTTTACGACCTCGGCTGCAGTTGTGTTGTGTTCCCCCGGGTTCATACGCATGTCAAGCGGAGCGTCCTCGTGATACGAGAAGCCCCTTTCGCCTATATCGAGCTGAGGACTTGAGACGCCGAGGTCAAAAAGAAAGCAGTCAACCCCCGGAATCTCTGCCTTTACAAGCAAGTCGTCGAGGTCGCCAAAGTTTCCTTTGAGAAGCACCTTCTCGACCGAGGGGTTCTCATTGTCCAATCGATCACGAGCAGCATTGAGAGCCATGTCGTCTTGATCTATCCCAACCAGCAGCCCATCGGGCGCCAACCTTCGTGCCAAAGCAGCGCTATGACCAGCGCCACCAAGGGTGCAGTCACAAACGATCTGTCCTGGTTGCGGATCTAGTTCTCGTACAACTTCCTCAAGCAAAACGGGCACGTGCAGATATTCTTGTTTCAAAGCGTCCACTCCTTAGAGCCCTCCGCCAAACATCAGGTCATCCAAGACGTCCGGGAGGTTCTCCTGCTCGGCTTCCCACTTCTGAGAGTTCCACACCTCGAAGTGATCTTCCACACCCACGACCGTCACGTCATGCTCAAGTCCCAGCCTCGTTCTGGCATTGGGATCGGAAGCGTCTACCTTACCGAGTGCCACACGACCCGCAGAGTCAATCTCTACTGGAACGGCGCTTCCCGTCAACCTGCGGCGTAGTTCCACGTGCCTCCGATTTCCAGCGTCAAACTTCTTCCCGTCCTTCTCGAAGAAGCTATTTACCCAACGTCCAAAACCTTCGGGAGTGAACCCATACAGCGCATCCTTGAGCGGTATGAGGAGCAGCTGGTTGTCGTCAAACTGCTTGCGGTAGTTTGCCGGCAACGTGAGCCGTGCCTTGGCATCCAAGTTGTAGCGCTTGGAGCCATACAGGTACATGTCTCACTTCTCCTCCCGATGCCTCGTGGAAAGCCTGGGTGCGTTATGGTCCGTATAGGCTACGATGGTGGTACAAGGCCTTCCCCACGAGGGCATTCGACAACCTTCCGAATGCGCAAGACAATAATAACACCTTCCCACACTTTCCCCCACCCTCTCCCCCATAACTGGTTTTGTTCCCACTCAGAAAGCGAACGCACGGGCACCACATCTTGTGGAAAGAGCAAAAAAGCCACCACAAGACCGCAGGTAGCCATTTTCAAATCTAAGGAACAAATTGTGGAGGAATTATGGCCTTATGCGTTAAGCACCATGAAAACCACCGCATCTGGTGGGAAAGGCCCCCCACCAGAGCCCAACAAGGCCTTTCCGTGCATGCGCATTGGCCATACGTAATCACTTCATATGGGCTCTCGGATGAGCGCTCATATACTCCCATCTGATGTGCGTACGGTCAACATGCGAGTATATTTGAGTCGTCGCGATGTTTGCGTGGCCAAGTAACTCTTGCACAACGCGCAAGTCAGCACCGCCCTCCACCAAATGGGTCGCAAAGCTGTGCCTGAGTGTATGGGGGTGCAGTCTCTCGATACCCACCATACGACCATACCTCTCACAAATGGCGTGCACCGCCTGGCGCGTAAGCCTTCCCCCACGTTGGTTGAGGAAAACGGCATGGGTAGGGAGATGCCCCCTCTGCAACTGCGGTCTCCATGTATCCATATACTCGCGCATGACGATTCCCGCTGCCCCGAGAACGGGCACCACGCGTTCCTTCGACCCCTTCCCCAAGACACGCAGGAGGCCTTCGTCCAAAAACACCTCCGCGCAGTCAAGTCCGCAGAGCTCAGACACGCGAAGTCCGCATCCATACAGCACTTCAAGAATGGTTCGATCGCGCTGGGCGGGTGGCGTGCACGCAAAGGGCTGCTCCATCAATATCCGCGCTTGCTCTATCGAAAGAACTTGCGGCAGCTTCTGAGGACTTTGCGGCATAGGAACCCCCAGGGTAGGGTTCTTGTCTTCCAAACCCTCTTCGACCATAAACGAGTGCATGCCCCGTACGGCAGAAAGTGCCCTATCGGCAGTCGACGCCGCATAGTCGAGCTCGGCAAATGACGCCACAAACGCTTCTACATCCGATCGTTCGACGGCACCTACGGATTCCTTACCACGTTCAGACAAAAAGCGCTTATACCGCACGAGATCGCGTCGATATGACTCGACGGTGTTTTGTGCGCAGCCACGTTCCACGTAGAGACACGTCAGGAACTCATCACAAGCTTCCTCCACGTTCATGCTAGTCAGCGGCCTGTAGCATGTCGCGCGCATGGGCTAAAGACATCTCGCTTGCATCGCCAGAAAGCATGCGTGCGATCTCCGCCACGCGTTTTTCGCCCTCAAGCGGCACGATAACGGTCTGTGGTATCCCATCCTCAGAAAACTCATCCGATTTGCGCACCAGATAATGGCGAGAGCCACGAACCGCAACCTGTGCGAGGTGGGTAACCACAATGACTTGATGCGTAGCAGCGAGGCGCGCGAGCACACTTGCAAGCGCCACAGCAGTCGCACCGCCCACGCCGGCATCCACCTCATCAAACACGAGCGTCTCAGTGGCATCGGCTTCCCCAAGCACGACCTTGCAGGCCAGCATAACTCGGCTCACCTCGCCACCCGAGGCGATACGTCGCAAAGGGCGCGCCGTAAGCCCAGCAGCCGGTCGATACGTCAACTCAACCTTGCTAGGGCCAGCAGTCGTCCATTGCGCTCGTGGGAGTGGTTCAAACGACACATCAAGCTGAGCGGTACCCATTTCGAGAAACGCCATCTGATCACTCACGAGTTTTGCAAACCGAGGTGCGGCCTTCCTGCGCGCAGCATCCAAGGCATCGGCGGCAACTCGCAACGCCGACTCCGCTGCTTCGGCTTGCTTTTTTGCACGAGAGAGAAGCTCTCCGCCGTTCTGGGCGGCACTTACGAGCTCTGCCGCCTGCCTGCGTCGAGCAAACACATCTTCCATGTGCGGGCCATAGCTTCTCATCAAGCCGCGTAGTTGCGCCATACGTGATTGCATCTCGCTAAGCGCCTCTGCGTCAAAATCCATGGAGTCACGATAATCTCTCAGTTCAGAGGCCACGTCCTCGATATCTATCACGGCGCTTTCAAGTGCCTTTGCGTACTTGTGAAGCCCTTTGTCATAGCGCTGGCCATCACGAAGCTCGTCAAGGGCCTCCGACAAAAGATCAAGCACCCCATCCTCACCGCTCAGCGCCTCTCGTGCCCCCGCAGCTGCACGCAGCAATGCTTCGGCATGCTCGGCACGCGGAAGCGTGGCCTCGAGTTCCTCCAGTTCGCCTTCCGTTGGACTCACCTCGTCTATGCGCGAGAGCACAAAGTTCGCCTCGTCAAGACGTTCTGCGGCAGACCGGCACATCTCTCGGACACGCAACAATTCCTTCGATGCTTTCGCGGCATTTCTGAGCGCCACTCGATAAGCCTCCAGTGACGGCGAGACTTCCTCGCCTGCCCATGAGTCAAGAAGCTCCACATGGCTCGACTGGTTGAGCAAACGCTGATGCTCGTGCTGGCCACAGAGATCTATGCTGCGACCCACGCCCTCGGCAAGCTCCCTCACAGAGGCCATTCTGCCATCGATGGACACGCGCCCCCTGCCATCTTTGCTCACCCTTCGCCGAACCACAACACCGTCCGGATCTTGCCCGTCCGAAAAAAGGCGGCCCTCGACCACGAGTGCATCTGCTCCCTCGCGCACCGCCCCCACGTCTGCACGCTCGCCCATCAGAAGCTTCACTGACGACAAGAGCGCACTCTTTCCTGCACCAGTCTCGCCCGTAAGCACGGTAAGACCCGCTGCGGGATGTATGGTTGCGTCGTGAATCAAGGCGACGTCGCGCACGTGGAGCTCGTCGATCATCGGTTGCCCGCCTTTCCATAAAACACGCGGGAGACAGACTCGTAGAACCCTTGCGCGCTGTAGTCGAGCAACATTATGTCTCCCTCGCCACGTCTGCAGCTCGCATGCGAGAGGCGCAGCCCCTCGCCAACGCGTTGCCCATCTGAAAACACGCAGGTCTCCACGGGCCGCTCCGGATCCACCGTCACCTCCACGACATCAGATGGCGCCGTGAGAAACGCCCGTGCCATGATGGTATGCGGCGCAAGGGGCACGCATACCATGCCACCAAACTCAGGAGTGACGATAGGGCCTCCAGCAGCCAAGGCATAACCAGTTGAACCCGTTGCAGTCGATACAATAAACCCATCACCGCGCAAGTGATCGATGTGATTGCCGGAAACGCTCACTTCAAACGATAGAACATCCCCCAGCGCACCGCGAGTGATGGCCAGGTCGTTGAGCGCCATGCAACGCCTGGTCTGCATACCACCATCCGACAAGACAAACTCCGCCTCAATCTCGAGCGTGGCTCTGCGCGATACATGCAAGTCTCCTGCAAGCGCATCACATACCGTGCCAAAGAGGTCCTCTGGACCCGCACAGGTGAGAAAGCCCAAATGACCATAGGATATTCCCACGATGGGCACTCCGCTATATCCCACCGTACGCGCCGCACGCAAGAGCGTACCATCGCCTCCCAGGGAGATGGCAAGGTCAAATTCCTCGGGATTGAAGTGCTCCATCGTTGCTATGCGATTGTCTGGAACCCATGAGACCTCGATTCCCTCTGACTCCAGCCATGCCTGCAGCTTGGAAGAGTCCTCGATGGCATCTGGCCTCATATAGTTGGGAACGATAAGAATCTTTGTCATATGCCGTCCCTTGCAATCGTTTCGGACACATGTTCTAGTATAGCACATGCCAAATGATGCGGCTCCATCATGATCCTCGTCCGTCCAACTCACCGCACGAGGAGTTACAGTTCATATCCCTGGCCTCCTGCGCCAGCCAGCAAGCGGCTCCGCACTCGCTTCGCTCGCTCACTGCGCAAGTCGCTACTTGCTGGCATAAGCAGGGGCCAGGGATATGAACTGCAACCACGAGGATAAGGCTATCTCTTTCTAGTGCCGAGCAGCAAGAACTCCTCGTTGCCCTTTTTTCCTCGAATGGGCGAGGTACAGCTTCCTTCTATGGTAAAGCCACTCTCTTGCATACCTCGTGCCACACGCTCAAGCGCCGCCCTGCGTACCAACGGGTCCTGCACAACGCCGCCCTCGCCTACGTCTTCGCGTGCGGCTTCAAACTGTGGCTTCACCAGCGTGAGAAACTTTCCCCCATCCTTCAAGAGCGCACACACGCCAGGGAGTATGGTAAGGACCGATGTGAACGACACATCACATACGGCAAGCTCCACCGGTCGCGCAAGCGGGTGTGACGGCACATCTAGGATATTTGTCCGCTCCAAAAGCGTCACGCGGGGATCTTGACGTAAGGACCAGTCGAACTGCGCATATCCTACGTCTACCGACAAGACCGACGCGGCACCCCTACGCAGAAGACAGTCAGTAAACCCTCCAGTGGAGCAGCCCACGTCCATACAGTGTAAGCCTGCCACTTCAATGCCAAACTCGTCCAATCCGTGCGCAAGCTTGATGCCCCCACGGCTCACATACGGTACCCTGCCCTTCACGTGGAGCGGCATGCCTGGTTTCACCTGCTCGCCAGCACTCGTAAGTCTGCGGTCTGTCGTGCTTACCTCACCTGCAAGCACAGCGCGCAGGGCATCCTCCTTTGAGGAGAACAAACCCTGCGCGACTAGCTCTTCGTCCAAAC
>CACXZL010000027.1 GCA_902772085.1 uncultured Coriobacteriaceae bacterium
TTCAACTACCTTGAGCGCTTCTTCAAGAAGATCACGCCCTCCATCGTCCAGATGATCGTCGTGCCCTTCTGCTCCATCCTTCTGGGCGTCATGGCTGCCCACTTCGTTCTCGGCCCCATCGGCTGGGCCCTCGGCTCCGCTGTCTCCTCCGTCGTCAACGCAGGCATCACCGGCAACTTCCGCGTGCTCTTTGGCGCCATCTTCGGCGGCGTGTACGCCCCGCTCGTGATCACCGGTCTGCATCACATGACCAACGCCATCGACCTGCAGCTCATCGCCGACTTTGGTGGCACCATGCTCTGGCCCATGATCGCCCTCTCCAACATCGCTCAGGGCTCTGCCGTCATGGCCATGACCGTCCTGCAGAAGGGTGACGAGGACGCCGAGCAGGTCAACATTCCGGCCGCCCTTTCCTGCTACCTGGGCGTCACCGAGCCCGCCATCTTCGGCGTCAACCTCAAGTACGTCTTCCCGTTCGTCTGCGCCATGATTGGTTCCTCCATCGCTGGCTTCCTGTCCTGCCTCTTCTCCTGCACGGCCAACGCCATCGGCGTCGGCGGCCTGCCCGGCATCCTCGCCATGCAGCCGCAGTCTATGCTCCCCTACGCGCTTTGCATGCTCGTTGCCATCGTGGTGCCCTTCATCCTCACCTTCATCGTTGGCAAGCGTAAGGGCATCGACAAGCAGACCAAGGCCAAGGCCGCCGCTCCTGCCACTGCCAGCCACATCGACGCCGTTGACGAGCCCGGCACCCTTGCCGCCGTCATGGACGGCACCGCCGTCGCCATGATCGACGCCCCCGATGCGGTCTTCGCCAGCCTTGCCATGGGCGACGGCGTGGTCATCGAGCCGTCCAACGGCGCGCTCTACAGCCCCGTCTCCGGCACCGTCACCATGGTCTTCGACACCAAGCATGCCATTGGCCTGCTCGCCGACGATGGCGCCGAGATCCTGATCCACATCGGCGTTGACACCGTCGAGCTGGGCGGCGCACCCTTCACCGCACACTGCGCCGCGGGCGACAAGGTCAAGGCCGGCGACCTGCTGACGGAAGTCGACCTCGACGCGCTCGAGGCTGCCAACAAGCCCAGCGCCACCATGGTCATCGTCACCAACACCGACGCCTTCAAGGCCATAGCACCGGTCGTCGGCCCCATCAAGGCTGGTCAGGCTTCCTGTAAGCTAACCAAATAGCAGCTAATGCGCAGCCGGAGGGATGTCGAAATCCGCCCGGCTGCGCTCCGTCATGCAGAAGGAGGTGCATGAGGATGAAGACAACCACAACCGAGCAAGCCCTTAGGCTTGGCAGCAAGGTCGTCTATCAGATATACATCAAGTCTTTCCAAGATACGACCGGCAACGGTATGGGTGACCTGCGCGGCATTACCACCCGGCTCGACTATCTTGCCGACCTTGGCGTCGACTACCTCTGGATCACCCCGTTCTTCCCCAGCCCCCAGAACGACAACGGCTACGATGTGAGCGACTACCGAGCCGTCGAGCCAATGTTTGGCACCATGGAGGACTTCGAGGAGCTGTCGCGCGAAGCACGGAAACGCGGGATGAGCCTCATGCTGGACATGGTGTTCAACCATACCTCGACCGAGCATGAATGGTTCCAGAGGGCACTCGCCGGGGATCCCAAGTATCTGGCATACTACAAGTTCGTGGACGCAACGCCAGACGCGACCGCAGAAGACCCCGGAGAGCCGCCCACCAACTGGGAGAGCAAATTTGGCGGAAACGCATGGGAGTACGTACCTTCGCTCAACAAGTGGTATCTGCACTTGTTTGACGTAACGCAGGCGGACTTGGATTGGGACAATCCCCAGGTACGCGCAGAGCTTGTGGACGTTCTGCGCTTCTGGCGCTCCAAAGGCGTCGACGCCTTCCGCTTCGACGTCGTGAATCTCGTCTCCAAGCCCGCGACGTGGGAAAACGACTATGAGGGCGATGGACGCCGTTTCTACACGGACGGCCCGCACATCCACGAGTATCTGCAGGAGCTCGTGCGTGAAGGCGACATCGACGGCCTGCTCACCGTAGGAGAGATGAGCTCCACTTCCGTCGACAATTGCATACGCTACTCGAACCCCGCATGCCACGAGCTCTCCATGGCCTTCAGCTTCCATCATCTCAAGGTGGACTATCCCAACGGGGAGAAATGGGCGCTCATGGAGCCAGACATCGCCAAGCTCCGCGAGATATTTGCCACTTGGCAAGAGCGCGTGACCGAGGGTGGCGGATGGAACGCGCTCTTCTGGTCAAACCACGATCAGCCACGGCCAAACTCGCGCTTTGGCGCCGTTGCGACACGCGAGGACTGGAAGCGCTCGAGCGAGATGCTGGCGCTTTGCACGCACCTCATGCGTGGCACGCCCTACATCTATCAGGGCGAGGAGCTGGGCATGACAAACCCGGACTTCACGTCCATCGACCAGTACCGAGACGTCGAGTCCATCAACTACTATCAGATTCTGCAGGAGCGGGGGCACTCGCCCGAGGATGCCTTCCGCATCGTACACGAGCGTTCGCGCGACGATTCCCGCACGCCCGTGCAATGGGACGACTCCCCCCACGCCGGCTTCAGCAGCGTGGAGCCTTGGATTGGCGTGAGCAACAATTGCCACTGGCTGAACGCGGCTGCCGAGGTCGATGACCCTGACTCGGTGTACAGCTTCTTCAAGCGCCTTATCTCCCTGCGCAAAGAGGAGCCAATCATTCAAGGCGGCAGCATCGAATTTATGGAGAGCCCTTCCGAGAAGGTCATTGCCTACAGGCGCACGCTCGGGCACGAATGCCTGCTGGTGCAATGCAACTTCTCATGCGAGCAGCAGCCCGCACTCGTGCACACGGGTGGCACGGTGCTCGTCAGCAACTACGACGAGCCGGGCAACGACACGACGCTCCGTCCTTGGGAAGCCACGGCGACCATCTGGCGATAGGCTTGCCATTGTTTGCTGCCCGCATAGAAGGGCAACGCAGATTCGCGAGGGTGCGGAGAGGGCATGGCCTCCTCCGCACCCTGCTTTTTTATGGCGCTGGGCAAGCCACCAAAATCGGCATGAATCAGAACTCAAGCTCGCTGGTGAGGAGATATTCGACGAAACGGCTGGACGTAAACGCCGCAAAGGTCTGATACTGGTCGGATTTCTCCTCATTTGCATAGTCGCAGACACTCTTTACGACAAGTGCCCGCGGCTTTGGGTCGGGCACCGTCGACGCCGCAAGAAAAACGCCGTATGACTCCATGTCGAGACCCACCGTCTCGGGATAGAGCGAACGTACACGCATGTCAACGGCGCGTTGATTTGCCATCACGGAGGTCCCACACGCGAGCGGGCCGATTTGGACCTCGAACTCACAAGCACCCGGCTTGCTCAGACGGCCAATCAGTGCCGCGAGATCGGAATCAAGGACCAGGGCCTGAGGACGCGGCAGAAACCCGATGTCCCCGAAGCGAATCTCTGATTCGTTGGGACCTACGACCTTGCCCGTAGAGTAGTCCCACACGACGTCGGGCACGAGCACGTCACCATACAGCTGCTCGGAGTTCTCCCCGATGCCTGCCGCAATACCGCACATGATGAGATAGCGAGGGTGAAAAAGCATCGAGGCCTTGGTGGCAAGCGCCGTTGCGGCAGGCATTCCCATGACGTGCTGCTGACAGGTCACAACGCGCTGGCTCCGACCGTTCTTATCGATGAAACTCGTCTCGTAGTACCGCTGCAGATCGCCCTGTACACGACACCGGTGCCACGTTCCGCCAAAGGTCTCCCTCACGCTTTCGGTCTCCCGCACTACTGCCGTACAGACAACGGCGGCACATTCATATGCGCTGGCTCTCCACGTTTCCTCGACGGTGCTCATATGTTTGCCTCCCTTGGCCTCCCAATTGACGAACGCAATGAAATCACAGGCTGCTCGCTCTCTTGCGCAAGGACAGCACGAAGCGGTGCGTGATCAGCACCAGCAACGCCTTCTGGATGGTGCTGTGCATGCATTCGCAATCTTCAATATGGCTAGTTGTCGGACGAAATGAACGTCTGATATGTGTACTCTCCAACTATGGTCTTATCGTGTGTTTCCTTGTAGATGTCGAAATAATTGGCTTTCACAGCATCCTTTCCTCGCGCTCGTTGAAGCCCGTGCCTCCGCTCACGCCCCTGGACTTGAATCCGCCCCGAGCCCGAAAGGTCCGACAGTCATCAACCATGGGTGTACTTCGTGGCGGCGTGGAGCATGTTTATTTCCGAGAGCTCCAGTTTGCCGTCAATGTACGGCGCGTACATGGCCTCGATTCTTGGCGCGCCAAGACTGCATCCGCTGCACGTCTCGCAGCTTGAGTCACCGCACCAGTCTAGTCCCTCTGCCACTATACGCATCCTCTCCTCGCGCGTGGTGTCTTTTATCAGTTTGCTTCTATGCACGTGACTCCTCCCACGGAGACTATACAACCATACTCCCAGAGTACCACGCGGTTTTTGTAAAATGGTCCCTAGTCCTTCTTTTGATGAAGCGAATCAGAATCCCACAAACTCGAGAGCCACCATACAGGGCATCAGTATGAGACTCATGAAAAACGAGACGATAAATACTACGAGGGCTGTTGCTTGGTTCATGGCGCTGCTCCTTTGCTACGATTGATGCGCGACCTGAGGCAAGCATACAAGGCACAGGAGACAGAAATAAAAACCTAGACCCACGGAGGCATGCATGGGCACATTCAACGTCGAGGTGTATGAGATGGTTCGACAAATCCCAAAAGGGCGCGTTGCGAGCTATGGCCAAATCGCGCGTCTCGTAGGTCGTCCGCGCAACGCACGCTTCGTTGGCTTTGCCCTCCATGCAAATCCAGAGCCTGGAGTGACGCCCTGCCATCGCGTCGTGTTTAAGGACGGGTCGCTCGCACCTGGCTTTGCCTTTGGCGGCGAGGACGAGCAACGGCATCTGCTCCAAGCGGAGGGCGTTGAATTCTTGCCGGACGGTCGCGTGGACATGGAGCGCTTCTGCTGGGAGGCTTAGCCTGCGCCACCTTGTAGTGGTTTAGCATTGATGATTCATCTCATGGTTTCCATCCTGCAAAGCGATGCTATCATCTGTGATGCAAATCTCGAAAAGCGAGCAGATGAGACACATTCAAGAGAGGAACATTATGAATACCGTCGGAAAGATTGCCACGTTGGCCGCATCGCTGTCCTTGTCGTTTGTGCTGGCCGCATGCGGTGGAAGCGAATCGTCCCCGAGCGCCACCTCGATTGCCAGTTCAGCAAGCAGCAGCGCCCATACCAGCTCAACAAGCTCCGCTTCCCCGAGCTCGTCCTCTAGTTCTGATAGGTCGAGCGTGTTGACAAGCTCGACCTTTGACCCGTCGAAATCCACCTCGTACGAAAACGAGGCCTTTGGCATCAGCTATACTCCGCCAGAAGGATGGTCGTTTTCCGATACGGGCACGCTTTCAAAATCGAACCCCTTCATAAAAGTGCTCATCAAGGCCCTCAGGGGATATACCACCATCGACATGGTGGCAGCCAATGCAGACACTACCTCGAGCATGGTCTTGTCCATCGTCAACCGAAAGGTTGCAAACGCCAGCAAGTCTGCATCGAAGCTGCTCGAGACCCAGGCCAAAGAATTGCAAAAGAGACTTGAAAGTGACTACTCTTGCACGTCAAATGAAACGAAAGTGACGTTCGAAGGGTCCAAGCAGGAGACTCCGGTGATTGTCACAATTGCATCCAAAGACGACAAGACGCTCGCCATTGGTCAGGCGGTCGTTGAGAAGGATGGCCACTATCTCAACCTCGTCTCCTTCGGCACCACCCAAGAAGACGTCGTCAACTCGTTTGCCGGCTTCAAGTCTACCGTATAGTCAGCCTCTCTGGCGCCCGGCCCTCGTGTCGGCTCTCCATCGACCAATCACAAAAAGTTATTGCAGTTTTTCTTTGTGGCCTCACCTGCAGCGACCTCCATCTGGCATCACATGCTAATATGCAATACATCGGTTTTTTGGGCAATCCAAGAAGGCATACCTGCAGGAAGGGACATAATGAAGACCGTCGGAAAGATCACCACGTTGGCCGCATCGCTGTCCTTGTCGTTTGTGCTGGCCGCATGCGGTGGAAGCTCATCGGCCTCGAGCGCCAGCTCGTCAGCCAGCTCAGCGAGCGACAGCGCTGCCGCAAGCTCGCTCAGCTCTGAGACCACAAGCTCGGTAGCAACGAGTGCTTCCTCGAGCTCGTCCGTCGACCTGTCGCAAGCTACCACGTACGAGAACGAGGCCTTTGGCATCAAATACGACCTGCCCGAGGGCTGGAAGTTTACAGACGCGGCCTCACTTGCGGAAACAAGCTCCGTTATCAGGTCCGCCGCAAGCAGCTCCGCCATCGACATGGTAGCCACCAACGCGGATAATACCACAAACGTTATACTTGCTGTCATAGACCCGAGCGAAGAGACCGCCGGTAAATCCGCAGAGGACTTCCTCAAGGCGCAGACGGACGCCATGCAGGAGGGTCTCGAGGGCAATTTCAGCTATGTATCAGACGAGGCAGAGATCACGTTCAACGGCATCGATCGCAAGCTCCCAGCGATGCTCACGACCATCACTGAAAACGGCAAGACCCTGGTCGTCTGCCAAGCAGTTGCCGAGAAGGACGGCCACTACCTCAACTTCCTTTCCGTCGGCACGACCAAAGACGACGTGCTCGACTCGTTCTCCAGCTTCAGGTCGGTTGCCTAGCCAAGGCCTTCATCGCAAACGGGCGTGGCATGCAACCGCCCGCTCTTTGTCATTTGCTAGAGAACGGCGGCAGTCCGACTCACGCACATGCGCAGGTAAGAGAACCCCGCCCGTTTCGCGCTTGGCTTGCGAAACGGGCGGGGTTCATCGTTATGTCTGCGCAGTTCCATACGCCATGCGCATCGTATTGCATGCCCCATTCACGCCCTCGGGGAGAGCACGGCGAGCGCCCCGTTGAACGCCGAATCAGGCATCTCGTTCCTTTCAGCAGGGCGAGCATCATATCATGTACCATTGGGACCAGATAACCAACCGCATTTCCTGCTAAGATGGACATGTGCAGCCAAGCCTCAAGGAGTTGTATATGATGCAAAAGACTTTATATGCCATGCGCCACTGTGAGACGCTTTTCAACGTGCAGCACAAGTCCCAAGGATGGTGCGACTCGCCCATCACGCCACGCGGCCGCGCGCAGTGCAAGGTCGCCGGAGAGCTCCTAAAGAAGCGCGGCCTCACCTTCGACCACTTCTTCACCTCCACCTCGGAGCGTTGCGTCGACACGATGGAGCTTGTTTGTGAGGCCGCCTTTGGCGAGGTGAAGCCCTACGTACGCCTCAAAGGTCTGCGCGAGTGCGGATTTGGCATCTTTGAGGCCAAAGACGACTTCTGCGAGCCGAGTTTTGGCCCCGCACGCAGCAGCATCATGAAGGCCGCCGGCGGCGAATCCGACGACGAGGTACACGCGCGCATCGGCACCTGCATAGACCAGATCATGGAAGACGCCGAGACGCAAAACGTGCTCATCGTCAGCTCGGGTGGATCCTTGCGCCATTTCTACGGGATGCACGAGGCTACGTCGCGTGCCTCGTTTGTGGCAAACACGAATTGCATGACATATGTGTACACATGGGAGGACGGGCTCTACACGTGCACCGAGATCATCGCCCCGGATTTCTCGGACCTTGACTTCGGCGGTCTTGACGGCTCGGGCGTGCCCAACCGTTGGGAGCTCGGAAGCTGCTGAGCAGGGTCTTGTTTGCCGCTTCAGGCGCGCTTCGTGGCGGCGTCGCGCGCTGATCTGCCTACGTCACCTTGCCAGGCAGCGTTGGATCGATCGGCTCCGATTATGTCTGCATATTCCGCGTTGTAGCCTGCCAAGGGCCAAACCTCACGATCCCGGCCATCCCGTATACCGCGTAACGATTATACGTTGGCATCGACCGGAATTGGCAGCACGGCCTTGTCCTTGTTTGTCCCTCCCGTTTGGGCCAAGGTCTCATCCTTCACGTGTATACTGGTTGCACAGCACGATCCAGCGCGGATTCTAATTTCGGGGGGAGCCATGGGAGATTTTGAACATTGGGCCACGCCAGATGCGCCGCCCAGCGAGGAATGCCTGCATCCAAAGCGAAACCAAGGCAACGTTATCGTCGAGGTGTTTGAGGGGCCGGAGACGGCGCGCACCAAGGAGGAGAGCGAGCATCCCGAGTTGTGGGAGCCAAACTACGTCTGGCGACCAACGAGACCGCATCGGCCGGACGAGCCCATGGGCCCCTATGTCCCTGCCACGCAGGTGGACCCGTCCGAACGTCCCGAGACCATGAAGCTCGCCAAGCTCATGATCGACCGCATCCCGCAAAAGCTTGGCATCAAGAAGATCAAGACCTCAGATCCCGAGTATTGGGGCTTGTTCTCGATCTTCACCGAGGAGACGGCTTATATCGCAAACCGCATGGGCGTACGTCGGCCGATGACCATGGAGCAGATCGCCAAGGCCTGCAAGTGGCCGCTGGAAAAGGTCGAACCGCTAGTAAACCACATGGCCCAAGTTGGCAACCTAGAGTACAACTGGGAAAACCTCGACGGCAAGAACCCCGAGCACCGGAAACGCTTCGTGCTGCCAGTGCAGCTGCCGGGCATGGGCGAGTTCTACGCCATGAACGAGGCGGCGCTCGAGCAGCATCCCGAGATGAGCACGTACTTCGAGCGCATAGCCGTCACCGGCCCCAGCGAGGTCGCTCCCATGGTGCCTCCCGGAGGCGGTGGTCTCGGCATGCACGTGATTCCCGTGGAGAAGGCCATCGAGCAGATCGAGAGCTCGGCGGACGTCGAGCACATCTCCCACTGGCTCAAGAAGTACGATCGCTTTGCGAGCAGCGTGTGCTCGTGTCGCATGAGCGAGACGGTGCGTGGCATAAACACCGGCGACGACCCCGAGGGATGGTGCATCGGCGTGGGCGACATGGCCGACTACGAGGTGCAGACGGGCAAGGGTCGCTACATCACCTACGACGAGGCCATGGAGATCATCCAGAAGGCCGAGGACCTGGGCTTCGTGCATCAGATCACAAACATCGACGGGTCCGACAAGATCTTTGCCGTGTGCAACTGTCAGAAGTCGGTATGCTTTGGGCTGCGTACGAGCCAGCTCTTCAACACGCCGAACTTCAGTAGGTCGGCATACGTGGCGCACGTGGACGCCACCAACTGCGTGGCCTGCGGCCAGTGCGTGGAGAACTGCCCCGCTGGCGCCGTCAAGCTCGGACAGAAGCTCTGCACAAGCCACGGCCCCATGACCTACCCGCATCGTGAGCTGCCCGACGAGGTTGAGTGGGGCCCCGAAAAGTGGGACCCTGACTATCGCGACAACAACCGCATAGAGACCTACGACAGCGGCACCGCCCCCTGCAAGGTGGCCTGCCCCGCCCATATCGCGATCGAGGGGTACCTGCGCCTCGCCGCACAAGGTCGCTACGCCGAGGCGCTTGCGCTCATAAAGAAGGAGAATCCGTTCCCCGCCGTATGCGGGCGCGTATGCAACCATCGCTGCGAGGATGCGTGCACGAGAGCACGCGTAGACCAGGCCGTCGCGATCGAAGCCGTGAAGAAGTTCATAGCCGAGCGCGACCTCGAAGGCGAGACGCGCTTCGTGCCGCCCGTGTTGCAGCCGTCGCTGCGCGGGCCGTATCCGGAGAAGATCGCGATCATCGGTGCGGGGCCGGCCGGCCTCACCTGTGCTTATTATCTGGCTACGTTGGGCTATGCGCCCGTGGTATACGAGAAGAACGAGCTTCCCGGCGGCATGATGACCTATGGCATCCCCAGCTACAAGCTGGAGAAAGACGTCGTCGCAGCCGAGATAGACGTGCTGCGCGAGCTGGGCGTGCAAATCCGCTGCGGCGTGGAGGTCGGCAAGGATGTGACCTTGGACGAGCTGCGCGAGCAGGGCTTCTCGGCGTTCTATCTAGCGATTGGCGCTCAAGGCTCGCGCAAGGCGGGCATCCCCGGAGAAGCCGGCCCGGGCGTATGGAACGCCATCGACCTTTTGCGTGAGGTGCTCGTTGACGAGAGCCGTGCACTCAAGGGCACCACCGTCGTCATCGGCGGCGGAAACGTGGCCATCGATGCGGCACGGGCCGCCATACGCGCGGGATCGGACGTCGTCTCCATGGTGTGCCTAGAGCAGCGCGCCGAGATGCTCGCAACTGCGGAGGAGATTGACGAGGCAGAGTTCGACGGCGTGACAATGGACTGTGGCTGGGGGCCCACGGAGGTCCTGCGCGATGCAGACGGCGCCGTGTGCGGCGTGAAGCTGCGGCGTTGCACGAGCGTCTTTGATGCGGACGGCCGCTTTACCCCTCGGTTCGACGATGAGGACGTGCGCACGATCGCATGCAGCAACGTAGTCTTCGCCATCGGGCAGACCATCGAGTGGGGCGATCTCCTGGCAGGCGAGGCCGTGGAACTGGATAGTGCATGCCGCGCCAAGGCCGACGCAAAGACATTCCAGACGGCACAGGCCGACCTCTTCGTGGGAGGCGACGCGCTTACCGGACCCTCCTTCGTGATCGACGCCATCGCGCAAGGTCACGAGGCGGCCATCTCCATTCATCGCTTCGTGCAACCGGGCAACTCACTCACCCTCGGCCGCAACCAGCGCCGCTACGTGGAGTTGGACAAAGACGACATCGTTCTCAACCCCAACGACTACGACCACGCGGGACGGCAGCTCGAGGGTACGCGCGAGGACGTGGACGTACGCCGCACGTATCGCGATTGGCACCTCACGCTCACCGAGGAGCAGGTGCGCACCGAGACCGCACGCTGCCTGCAATGCGGGGCGAGCTACGTCGATCCAAACCAGTGCGTGGGCTGCGGCGTATGCACCACCAAGTG
>CACXZL010000028.1 GCA_902772085.1 uncultured Coriobacteriaceae bacterium
TTATTCATACACACCCACCTGGTAGCCTTCCATACAAATCCAACTGGTACTTGTTTATGCATATCCACCCGGTGGCTTTTCATGGCTGGTTCTTCGGGGGGCGAGCGAGCGGATTGTGCTTTGGGCTCGTCCGCCTCGTGTCGCTTCGCGGCAAACAAGTACGCAGGCGGTACATCCCCTTGCGCTGCGTTGGGTACGTGCCAGGCGGGGAGGCCCGAAGGAGCTCGGGCGGGGCGGGCCGCAGGAGCTCGGGCGGGGCGGGCTGCAGGAGCTCCGCGTCGTCCCCGATCAGGCCGGCGCCCTCCCGGGCGATCCACGTCGCGGGAGGGTCGTGCATGCCGTCGGATTCCGCAAGGCTCCGCTAACGCAGGATGCCCAGTGCCTCGGCCACGCGCGTGGCGCATCCGAGCCCGCTGGCGATGGCGCTCACCACGAGCGAAGGGCCGGTGCAGGCATCCCCGGCCAAGAACACCTTGGGATTGGACCGTGCGCCCAAGGCGTCGAGCACGTCCTTCTCGGGGCCTGCGAATCCCATGGCGACGAGCACGAGCTGCGCGTCGAGCACGCGCTCCGAGCCGGCGATGCGTCTGGGGTCACCGTTTGACCAATCCAGCGAGACGACGCGAAGACCGCTCACCCGTCCGCCTTCCGATTCGCCTTCCGACAAAAACTCCAGCGTTTCCGTACCCCACAGTCGCGGATCGTGTCCAAAGACCCTCGCCGCCTCCAGCTGGCCGTAGTCGTCCTTGCGCACGCGCGGCCAGGCGGGCCAGGCGTTTCGAGCAGATCCGCCCTCTGGCGGTTCCGGCAGGAACTCGAGCTGGACAACGCTCTTCGCACCCTGTCGAATCGCCGTCGCGACGCAGTCGGTGCCGGTGTCGCCTCCTCCTATCACGACCACGTCCAGGCCCTTGGCGTCTATGCGCGGCTCGCCTCCGTCCAACAAGCGCCTTGTGGCGCTTGTGAGATAGTCGATGGCCAGCACGATGCCGGGAAGGTCCGCTCCCGGCACGCCCGGGCGGCGGGCGTCGCGTGCGCCTACGGCGACGACTACGGCGTCGCTTCCCTCAAGGAGGGCTGCCGCGACGTCGGGTTCTGATGCATCGGTGCACAGCCGCAGCTCCACGCCGCTCTCCCGCAAGAGGTCGATGCGCCGCTGCACCACGTCCTTGGGAAGCTTCATGTGCGGGATGCCGTACATGAGCAGGCCGCCCGCTCGGTCCGACCTCTCCACGAGCGTCACGCGGGCGCCGAGGCGCGTCAGCTCCCACGCGCAGGACATGCCGGCGGGCCCTGCACCTACGACGGTGACGGAGGGGGCGTCTTCTGGCGCTGGCGTGAGCGGGGCCACGGCTTTCGCGCCCCACGACCAGTCCGAGATGGCGCGCTCGTTGTCGCGGATCTCGGGGAAAGGATTGGTCAGCGCCAAGCGCGCAGACGCCTGCTGCCACAGCCCACGGTAGAGGAGGTCGTTCCATTCGGGGATGAGGTTGTGTAGCGGGCATCCCGTAGGCCGCGACTGGCCAAAGCTCATGCCGCTCTGGCAGAATGCCACGCCACAGTACATGCAACGACTCGCCTGCTCGCGCTGCTCGTCGCTCCCGAGCGGCAGCGCGATCTCCTCGTAGTCTGCAACGGAGTCCGACACGCTGCGCGTTCCGTGCGCGCGCCGTGCGACGTCCAGATATGCTCCAGGCCTTCCCATGTCCTACCCCTCTCTCCTCAGCTCTTCGAATGCGCGCTCGATCGCCTCTTCGCGGCTTAGCCCGTGCCCTTGTTCACGCGTGGCTCTCTCGATGATCGCGCGATACTCGCGTGGAATGACCTTCACGAAGAAGCGCCTGGCCTCGGCGAACTGGTACAGGAGGCGTATGCCACGTGGGCTGGCGGTCCGCTCCACATGCTCCTCCACCAGCTGTCGTATGTGCTCGAGCTCCACTTCGGTGGGCGCAAGGAGGTCCACCATGTCGTGGTTGCACCGATCAGCCAAGGTATGGAGCTCGTCATAGACGTATGCGACGCCTCCGCTCATGCCGGCGGCGAAGTTCGGCCCCACTTCGCCCAAGACCAGGACCTCGCCTCCCGTCATGTACTCGCAGCCGTGGTTGCCCGTGCCTTCCACGACGAGCGTGGCCCCGGAGTTCCTCACGCCGAAGCGCTGTCCCGCCAAGCCGTTCACAAACCCGCGGCCACCTGTGGCGCCGTAGAAGGCCACGTTTCCCACGCTCACGTTCTCGTCGAACTTGTATGTGGCGCTCTTGGGCGGACGGACCGTGACGACGCCGCCCGACAAGCCCTTGCCCACGTAGTCGTTCGCGTCTCCCTCTATGTTGAGCGTCACTCCGTGCGGCAGGAAGGCGCCGAAGCTCTGGCCGCCCGATCCCGCGCAGTCGATGGTGATGGCTCCCTCGGGCAGCCCCTCGGGATGGGCCTTCGTGACGGTGGCCCCCAGCATGGTGCCTACGCACCGGTTCACGTTGTCTATGTCGGCATGGAACCTCACGGGCACCATGTGCTCGCGCGCACTGGTCGTGTAAGGTACAAAGAGCGTCGAGTCGAGGGTTTCGTCCAGATGGAGGTCGGCCGCCATGCTGGGCACGAAGCGCACGCCGTCGGCCCCGGGGATGTCTTCGGCAAACTGCGGAGTCGCGCGATGCAAGAGGCTGGAGAGGTCGCATGCATTGGCCTTGTCGTGGCCTTCGACCTCCACTTGGCGGAGACACTCAGGGTGCCCCACCATCTCGTCCACCGTGCGAAAGCCCAGACGTGCCATATGCTCGCGAAGGTCCTGCGCCACGAACGTCATGAAGTTGACCACGTGCTCCGGCTTGCCGGCAAAGCGGCGGCGCAGGCGCTCGTCTTGCGTGCAGATTCCTACCGGGCAGCTGTCTTGGTGGCAGTCTCGCTGCATGAGGCAGCCCAACGCGATGAGCGGCATGGTCGCGAAACCGAACTCCTCCGCGCCAAGAAGGGCGGCGACCGCCACGTCGCGCCCGTCCATGAGCTTTCCATCGGCCTCGAGCACCACGCGCGAACGCAGGCCGTTCATGAGAAGGGTCTGCTGGGCTTCGGCGAGTCCCAGCTCCAGGGGGAGGCCCGCATGGTAGATGGAGTCGCGCGGCGCCGCGCCCGTGCCACCGTTTGACCCGGATATCAGGATCTTCGCCGCGCCTCCCTTCGCCACGCCCGTCGCTATGGTCCCCACGCCAGCCTCGCTCACCAGCTTCACCGAAATGCG
Source organism: uncultured Coriobacteriaceae bacterium (assembly GCA_902772085.1). Classification (GTDB taxonomy): domain Bacteria; phylum Actinomycetota; class Coriobacteriia; order Coriobacteriales; family Atopobiaceae; genus RUG440. Next base: position 3,239 of record CACXZL010000028.1, read on the forward strand.
TGCTCGAGGGTTCGCGCACTTCAGGTCGAAGATGAGCTCGGCGAGGTCTTCTATGGAGTAGATGTCGTGATGTGGTGGGGGAGAGATGAGGCCGACGCCTGGCGTGGAATGGCGGATGCGCGCCACCCATGGCCATACCTTGCGACCGGGAAGATGGCCGCCCTCGCCCGGCTTGGCCCCCTGCGCCATCTTGATCTGGATCTCGGCCGCGCTTCCCAGATAGCGGCTGGTGACGCCGAAGCGTCCTGAGGCGACTTGCTTGATGGCGGAGTTCAGGCTGTCGCCGCTCGCAAGCGGGGTCTCGCGCGTGGGATCCTCGCCGCCCTCGCCTGTGTTTGACCTTCCTCCCAGGCGGTTCATGGCGATGGCGAGGCATTCGTGCGCCTCCTTGGAGAGGGACCCGAAGCTCATGGCGCCCGTGTTGAACCTCCGGACGATGGACGAGACGGGCTCCACCTCATCCAGGGGCACGGGTCCCGAGGGGAGCGGCACGAAGTCGAGCAGGTCCCGCAGCACCACCGAGTGGCCTGCGTGATGGACCTCTTCCGTATAGGCGCGGAAGGTCTCCCAGCTCGTCTCCCGACAAGCCCGTCGCAGCAGGTAGATGACCTTTGGCGTGATGAGGTGCTCCTCGGCGCCGGGACGCCACTTGGTGATGCCGGAGCTGGGCAGCTTGCTCACGTCCCGCTCGCTCGCAAACGTCGCCGCCTGACGCTGCCTTCCGTCGACCTCGCGTTGGATGCCCGCGATGTCGAGTCCTCCGATGCGGGAGGTGCTGCCCGCGAAGCAGCGCTCCACCACAGACTCCTCGAGGCCTAGAATCTCGAATATCTGGGCGGAGTGGTAGCCCTGCATGGTCGAGATTCCCATCTTGCTCATGATCGAGACGATTCCCGCCGTCACGGCATGGTCGTAGTTTGCGCGTGCCTCGCGCGCGGACAGGCCCACGGCGCCCTGGGCGACGAGGTCGTCTATGCACTCGTGGGCGAGATAGGGATGTATGCCCGTCGCCGAGTAGCCAACGAGCGCGGCGAAGTCGTGCGGGCTCAAGGCATCGCCCGCCTCCATCACGATGTCGGCCCGCATGCGCAGTCCCAGTCGGATGAGATGGTTGTGGACGCTTCCCAAGGCAAGGAGGGAGGGGACGGGAGCCATGCCCGTGGAGGAGCGGTCCGAGAGGATGACGATGTTTACTCCTTGGGCCACCGCGGCGCCCACGCGCTTGTTGAGGTCGTCGAGGGCGCGTTCCAGCGCATGGGGGCCGTCGTCCGGGCGATAGGCGACATAGAACGTCTGCGCGCGGAATCCGACGCGGTCTATGCTGCGAATGCGCTCGAAGTCGTCTTGGGAGAGCACGGGTCCGCTCAGGCGAATCGCGCGGCAGTTGTCGCGGCTGTCCTCGAGCAGGTTTCCATGGTTGCCGAGGTACAGCACGTTCGAGGTGACCATGCTCTCGCGAAGCGCGTCGATGGGTGGGTTCGTCACCTGGGCGAAGAGCTCGTTGAAGTAGTCGAAGAACGACCGGGGCGCGCGTGAGAGCACTGCGGGCGGCACGTCGGTGCCCATGGAGGCCAGAGGCACGCTTCCCGTCCGGGCCATGGGACGCACGACCTCCTCTATATCGTCGAAGTGATACCCATGGCTGGCGAGACGCCATGCGAGCGGCTGGTCCTCATCGGGCGCCGTGCACACCGACTCGCCTTCTTCCCCCAAGTCCAACAAGGGCAGGTCGGAAACGTCGACCGTCTGGGTGCTCAACCACGTGCGGAAGGGCTTCTGGATGGCGTAGGCGTTGCGCAGCTCCTCGTTGTGGATCACGCGGCCCTGTGCGGGATCCACGAGCAGCATCTCGCCCGGTCCCAGGCAGCCAGCCTGCAGGATCACGCTGGCATCCATGTCTATGGCGCCGACCTCGCTGGCGAGTATCAGACGATCGTCGCGCGTGACGTAGTAGCGGGCGGGACGCAGGCCGTTGCGGTCGAGTGCGGCGCCCATGACGATCCCGTCCGTGAACGCGATGGCGGCGGGTCCGTCCCACGGCTCCATGAGCATGGACTGGTAGGCGTCGTAGCAGCGCCTCTCCTCGGAGATCTGGGTGTTGCGGTCCCAAGGCTCGGGTATGACGAGCGTCACGGCACGGGCGAGGTCGCGCCCGTTCATCACGAGGAACTCGAGCATGTTGTCCAAGATGGCCGAGTCAGATCCCTCTCGGTTTATGACGGGCAGCGTCTTTTCCAGCTCGTGCCCGAGCACGGGCGAGTAGAGGTGCGGTTCTCGGGCGCGAAGCCAGTTGACGTTGCCGCGCAGCGTGTTTATCTCTCCGTTGTGGATGATGTATCTGTTTGGGTGCGCCCTTTCCCAACTGGGCGTGGTGTTGGTCGAGTAGCGCGAGTGAACAAGGGCGATCGCGCTCTCCACCGCGGCGTCGTTGAGGTCCAGGTAGAAACGGCGCATCTGCGTGGCCACCAGCATGCCCTTGTATACGATGGTGCGCGAGCTCATGGAGCATACGTAGAAGATCTTGCCCTTGAGCTCGAATGAGGCGTCCGCCCGTTTCTCTATCGCACGCCGGCACACGTACAGCTTGCGCTCGAAGTCCGCGCCTGCCTCCACGCCTTGAGGTCGGGCGACGAAGGCCTGGAGGATGGTGGGCATGCATGCCCGCGCCGTGGCCCCCAGGTCGTGGTCGTCCACGGGAACCTCGCGCCAAAACAGCATCGGTATCCCCTCGGACGCGCATCCTTCCTCAAAGATCCTGCGGGCGTCTGCGACGCCATGCCCTTCTTGGGGGCAAAACAGCATCGCCACGCCATAGTCCCCCTCGTCGGGAAGCAGGTGCCCGCATTTCTGAGCTTCCTTGCGAAAGAATCGATGCGGTATCTGGAAGAGGATGCCGGCTCCGTCGCCTGTGTTTGCCTCCAGACCCCTGCCGCCCCTGTGCTCGAGGTTCACCAGCACGCTGAGGGCGTCGTCCACCATGCTGTGGGAGCGCTTTCCCTTGAGGTGAGCCAACGCTCCTATGCCGCAGGCATCGTGCTCGAACTCCGGGCGATACAATCCTCTGCTCATGGGGTCTCCTCTCCTCATCGCGTATCGACCTGCACGTCATGATGAGGGGACGACAGGCCGCATGGGCCACTCTACACGGGTGGCCGACGACGTCGGGGGACCTTGTGTGCGCGTCTTCAAGTTGTGATGCGGCGGACACGCGCTTGTGAACCGCATGAAGCTTGTTGGAAATCCTCAAGCAACGGCGCCGCAGTATCGCGGGGGCAGAATGGACGGCAAAGCGCCTTGGCCTCAGGGAAAGGGGTGCACATGAAACAGACGGTTTTTTCCGCGATGCTTCCCATCGGCGAGAGCCTTGTGGTGCAGAAGAACCGCATGCGCGGCACAAGGCGTGACGGCCCGCGCATCGCCGTGGTCACCGGCATGTATGGAGACGAGCTGGAGGGCCAGTTCGTGGCCTTTGAGCTTGCGCGCCGGCTGAACGACTCTCCCGGCGACCTTCGAGGCACGGTGGATATCTATCCTGCGCTCAATCCGCTTGGACTCTCGTCGCATGAGCATGGGGTGCCGCAGTTCGACATAGACCTCGAACGCACCTTCCCCGGGAATCCGGACGGAAACCTTACGGAGGTGCTCGCCGACGCCGTGTTTCGCGACATCTTGGGCGCGCGTGCCTGCGTGGTGATCCACTCGTCCGACGCATATGTGCGGGAGATGACGCAGGTGCGCATCGACGAGAGCCCCACAACCGACCTCGTGGACTTGGCCTCCCTGCTCAATCCCCAGATCATATGGGCGCGCGCCGCGCTATCCACGAGTGGGCCTTCCTTGGCCCGCGCGCTCAATGCGCGTGGTTGCGCGACGGTCGTCGTGGAGATGGGCGCGGGAATGAGCGTGAGCAAGGACTCGGGATCGTGGCTGGTGGAGGGCATCCTGCGCCTCATGGAACGTCTTCACGCATGGGCCGGCTCCACCATCGCCCTTCCGTACCCACGCGTGGTGCGAGGTGGAAACGTCGCCGTCCTTGCGGCATCCGACCCCGGGTTGTTTCTCTCCTATGTGGGGCATGGCGACCGGGTGAGACGGGGCGATGTGGTCGGATCCATCGTGAATCCCCTCGAGGGGACGATCACGTCCGAGGTGAGAACGCCATGCAACGGGCTGGTCTTCTCTTTACGGACGTATCCTGTGGTGCAGCCAGGCTCGCTGCTCGCCCGCATACTTGAGGAGGAGCGATGAGAAGCGGTGTCGTTTACCAGATGGACGTGCCCTACCGGGAACCGGTGCGCATACGGGGGTTCGAGTTCGGCAACGAGCGTGGCGCGCGAACATGCGCGGTCGTGGGGTCGACGCGGGGCAACGAGGTGCAGCAGACGTTCATCTGTGCCCGTCTCGTGGCGCTTCTCGCAAACCTCGAGCGTGAGGGGATGATAAGCGCAAACAAAAGCGTGCTGGTGATTCCCTGCATCAATCCGTTCTCGATGAACGTCCAGCAGCGGTTTTGGCCGGTCGATCGAGCCGATGTAAACAGGAGCTTTCCCGGAGACGCGCAGGGCGGGACCACCGAACGCATCGCCGCGGCGATACTTCGCGTGGCGCAGACCTACGAGCATGGGATCCAGCTGTGCAGCTTCAACCAGCAGGGGGACTTCCTGCCGCACGTGCGCATCTCCCATCAAGGCGCGATATCGGACCTTTCGGCAACGATTGCCAGGGACTTCGGGCTGCCCTACGTGGTGACGCGCGTGCCGTCGGCCTTTGACGAGATGACGCTGAACTACGTGTGGCAGCAACACGGCACCCATGCGTTCTCACTCTACAGCAAGGCCACGGACCGCATCGACAAGGGCAGCGCGCAGCTGGTGACCGATGCCGTGCTGAGGTACCTCGTCGCGCGAGACATCCTGGCGCCGGCAGCGATCAAGGCGACTGGTCCCGCTTCCGCATCGGAGTTGCTGCACGAGGTCGACCTGGTCGATCTCAGGACGAGGAGGTCGGCCGGCTTCCTCATCACGACCGTGCGGGTGGGCGATCGGGTGCGCAAGGGACAGAAGCTCGCGCAGGTCCTTGACGCCTACGACACGCACGTGCTGGAGACGCTGCAGGCGCCCGTCGACGGTAGGGTTTTCTTCATGCGCACCGACTCGCTCGTGCAGCAGCATATGGTGGTGCTGCGCATCGCGCCAGATGCCTGATTGGCGCGTGGTGCGCTGACACGGGCGGGCCGTGCGCGTCACGTTGCGGCAAAGAGACGCTTTGCTCCCGGACACCGCTTCGAAACGGTTGTGAAATGCGGCCTCCCTAGTCTTGTGCGCGTTTGTTTGGTATCGACGAAAGAGGTGCAAGATGGCAAAGGACAAAGTCACGGCTGAGTTTGGCAGCCTCGTGTTTTCCGACGCCGACATGCGCGAGCGGCTCCCGAAGCCCACGTACAAGGAGCTCTCGCGCGTCATCAAGGAGGGCGTGCCCATCGACTTGGACATAGCGAACGAAGTGGCGCACGCCATGAAGGAGTGGGCGCTTGAGCGGGGGGCGACGCACTTCACCCATTGGTTCCAACCTCTGAACGGCATCACGAGCGAGAAGCACGACAGCTTCATCACGCCACAGGACGACGGAACGGTCATCATGGCCTTCTCGGGCAAAGAGCTCGTGCAGGGCGAGCCGGACGCCTCGAGTCTGCCGTCCGGTGGGCTGCGTGCGACCTTCGAGGCACGTGGCTACACCGTGTGGGATCCCACGAGCCCCGCGTTCATAAAGGACGAGGTTCTGTGCATCCCGACCGCCTTCATCTCCTACACGGGCGAGGCATTGGACAAGCGCACGCCGCTGCTCCGGTCTGAGGCAGCGCTGGAAAGGCAGGCGAAGCGCGTGCTCGCCCTCTTTGGCCGTGAGCCCAAGCGCGTGATCACGACCATAGGACCCGAGCAGGAGTACTTTCTCATCAAGGAGGAGGACTACGAGGCGCGTCCCGACCTGATCCTCACCGGCAGGACCTTGTATGGGGCGGCGCCCGCAAAGGGCCAGGAGCTGGAGGAGCACTACTTCGGAGCGATTCGTCCCTCCGTCAACGCCTTCATGAAGGAGCTTGACGACGAGTTGTGGAAGTTGGCCGTGCCCGCGAAGACCAAGCACAACGAGGTCGCTCCCTGCCAGCACGAGCTCGCCCCCATCTTCGAGCAGGGCTCCCTCGCCATCGACGACAACCTGCTCACCATGGAGAAGCTCAAGCTGCTCGCGACGAACTACGGGCTTGCCTGCCTACAGCACGAGAAGCCCTTCGAGTACGTAAACGGTTCGGGCAAGCACAACAACTGGTCGATATCCGCCGACGGACGCAACCTCCTGGAGCCGGGACCTCATCCCGAGGACAACTTGCAGTTCCTGGTGTTTTTGGCATGTCTGGTGGCTGCCGTGGACGAGCACGCCGACCTGTTGCGCATGAGCGTGGCATCTGCGGGAAACGACCATCGTCTGGGTGCCAACGAAGCCCCTCCGGCGATTGTCTCCATCTTCTTGGGCGATGCGCTTTCGCCGGTGGTGGAGGCTCTCATAATGAAGCAGCATGCCGAGGCGCACGAAGTGGAGCTCATGGACCTGGGCGTGCCCGCGTTGCCCGAGATACTGCGCGACAACACCGATCGCAACCGCACGAGCCCCTTCGCCTTCACGGGCAACAAGTTCGAGTTCCGCATGTGCGGCTCGCAGCAGAACCTCTCCGACCCCAACGTCGTGCTCAACACGGCCGTGGCAGAGCAGTGCGAACGCTTCTGCGACTACGTGGTCGAGCGCGCCGAAGAGGACTTCTACGTCGTGGCCATGCGTTTCGTGCGCCATACGTTCCGCGACCATCGCCGTATTCTGTTCGACGGCAACGGCTACTCCGCCGAGTGGGAGGCCGAGGCCGCACGTCGCGGGCTGCCCAACCTCACGACTACGCCCGATGCGTTGCCTGCGCTCATAGACCCGGGAAACATCGCTTTGTTCGAGAAGTACGGCGTTCTGAACGAGGCGGAGCTGCACGCGCGCTACGTCGCCAAGGCCGAGCAATACGCAAAGCTCATAAACATCGAGGCAAACACCATGTGCGACATGGCCCGCCATCTCTACGTGCCCGCCATCATGGCGTATGCGGGCGATATCGCCTCAGACCTCGTGGCCAAGGGTAAGCTCGGCATCACTTCGACGACGCAGGAGGAGCTCTGCAGGACTCTCAGCGATGGGGCAGATGACGTGTGGAACCTCGCGGACAAGCTCGAGGAGAGAAACGTCGCTGCGCGTGCGGTGGAAGACCCCGCGTCTCGCGACGAGGCCTATCGCGACGAGGTGCTGCCTGCGATGGATGCGCTGCGTGCGGCGGTTGACGCCTTGGAGGTCATCTGCTGCAAGGACCGCTGGCCGGTGCCTTCGTACAACGACATGCTGTTCTACGTGTAGGTCGCTGCGGGGGGAGGGCGGGGCAGACGTTTGGCCTAGCTCACTTCGCTTCGCTCAGAAGTCGCTTGGCCAAACGTCTGCCCCGCCGCCGCGGCGACACGGGGGACGAGTACGGGGAAAGATTGGTGCGGCTTCGCCGCGCTTCGCTCAGAAGTCGGTTGGCCAAGCGTCTGGCCCGCCGCCGCGGCGACGCGGGCGGGGAGAGGACGGGGCGGCTTGGCCGCGTTTGAGGGGGAGACATGGGGATAAGGATGTGGGTGGGCATTGGGCTGGGCAGGCTTGCGCAGTGGGGCTTGCGTACTCTGGCGCGTAAGCCTGCCTCCCAGCTTCCCGGGAGGGTCGTGCTCGCCATAGAGCCAGATGCTATCGCGCGGCTCGCCGCCAAGCTGCGCAAGGGGTCGATCGTGGTGTGCGGCACGAACGGCAAGACGACCACCACGAATCTGATTGCGGACGCCTTGGAATCCACTGGCCAGCGCGTGCTGTGCAATCGGGAGGGGGCAAACATGGCGGCCGGCGCCGCCACGGCGCTGCTGCCGAGAGGATGGGCGGACTGGGCGGTCATCGAGGCCGACGAGCTCTCGACCGTCCATATCGTTCCTGCCCTGAAGCCCACATACGTCGTTCTGCTCAACCTCTTCCGTGACCAGCTCGATCGCGCGGGCGAGATAGACCATGTGCAGGACGTCATCGCGAACGCGCTGGCGTCTTCGCCGGCCACCACGCTCGTTGCCTGCGGGGACGATCCCCTGTGCATGGGCGTTGCGCTTCGTGCGGGGCAAGCTGGCACGAAGGTCCTTACGTTCGGCATGGGAGAGGACCTGGGACTCGCGCAGGAGCGCGTCCCGGAGGCGGGGTTCTGCCAGGTCTGCGGCGCACGGCTAGCCTACGACTATAGGAGCTATGCCCAGCTGGGGGCCTTCAGGTGCCCCCATGGCGACTTCTCCCGACCGTCCCTCGACTATGTGGCGACCGATGTGCGGATGGCGCACGAGGGGATTGCGCTTCAAGTGGACGGCGACGGCGTCACGACGCGGCTCGCCGCGGGGTTTGGCGGACCGTACATGGCCTACAACGTGCTGGCCGCCTACGTCGCGTCATCGCTCGCTCACGTCGAAGCTCCAGCGTTCCAAGGAGCGCTCGACGCGTTCGACCCGCACAACGGGCGCCTGCAGCACTTCGACGTTCACGGACGCAAAGTCACTCTGAACCTCGCCAAGAATCCCACGGGCCTCAACCAGAACCTCGAGCTCCTGTGTCGGGATCCGGCGTCCAAGTCCGTCTACGTCGTGGTGAACGACAACTACAACGACGGCAAGGACGTT
>CACXZL010000029.1 GCA_902772085.1 uncultured Coriobacteriaceae bacterium
CAAACGCATCCGATTGCCCGAAGTCGAGCAGGAGATTGGTGAGCGTCCCCGCATGCGCGTAGCAAAGATGGAGCGAGAGGCCATGCTCCGCACGCAAGCCTTCGCGCGGCGTGTTCTCTGTAAGGACGGTCGTGGTGAGGGCGCATGCCACATCATTCATCGTAAAGCCTCCCGCGCCGCTCAAGATCGTAGCGGATAGTCGTCATGCTCAAACGATACCACCAGTCCAGTGCCGGCATGACCAAAACATGTTTCGAATTGAGCGGACAACAATGGCATGCTGAAGAAATACGTGCGCCCACAGCACCGAGTGCTTCGTCATCCAAAGAAGGGCCTACGTGCGAGGAGCAATCCGTTTTGTCTGTCGCGTGAGGCGCGGGCGCGACGGGAAAGTGCCTGCGACGGGCAAAGGCCCGCGATGAGCAAAGGCCCGCGACGAGCAAAGGCCCGCGACGAGCAAAGGCCCGCGACGAGCCAGACCTTGCCGCCAAGCGCCTCGTCATGGCACCGGATGGCGTCGAAGCCCATCATCGCCAGATCGCCGCGCCGCACACGCGGGGCGGCGACCTGGCCCCGCGCCTTATGTGCACAGCCTCTCGTCGAGCTGCTTGCGAAAGGCCGTGTACTTTCTCTCGGGTATGGGGAGCTCCGTCCCGTCGGTCATGGTCAAGCGAAATCGCCTGACGCTGCGGACGTAGTGGGGGTTGACCAGGTAGCTGGCGTGGCAGCGCAGAAACAGGTGCCCGTAGCTGCGGGCCAGCGCCGCGATGGGCGCGCGCACCTCTACGGCCTCGCCGGGTGTGTGCACCACGCTGTGCTTGCCGCCCCTTGCGGACTCTGCCCACTGGATGCTGTCGGAGAGGAAGAAGCAGTCCGACTTGTCCGCGCCGTGCAGATGGATCCTCTCGCTCTTGTGCGGCATTATGACACCGTCTGCGTAAATATGGTGGAAGTGCACGCCGTAGATCTCGTCGTCGGCGTGCTTGGCGTGCGGGTTCGATATGTGGCACACGAGGATGCGTGGCACCCTGCTCCTGTTGCCCTGCGCGTCAACCACCAAGCGCATGCACCAGCTTAGTTGAAGACGCTGAAACACGCTGAGCTCGTGGCCGTCGGGATAGTGCGTCACCAACGTGTAGGCGAGCATGACCTCGCACGTGGACGGGTGGCCCGATATGTGCGTCACCACGAGGTTGCCCATGGTGAAGGTGAGGTCGTGCTCCTCCCGGCCCCAGGCCTCAAACATCTTCGCACGTCCGCGAATGAACTGCCCCTCGGCAGGCCCGTACCACAGCGCGTCCTCGTCCATGCTGCTCAAGAACGGCGTCACGTCGTTGTCATAGTAGCGCATGATGATGTCGGCTGAAAGATCGGCGATCTCCTGCTGGTTCATGATGTCTCCCGAGGTGCGCGCGTTTGCCCGCTTTGGGTCCGATAAACAAGACCTTATCATTCCGACGTGACGAGCAAGTCATTGTTGCCCAATTACGCGTTATTTTCGCAAACGTATTGAACAAATTGCTGGGCGCATGGTGTAATTGAGTCACCAAGAGGGACCGTCGATGCAAAAGGGACGCATCGCCCGAAGAAAGAAGGTGGAAAAAATGAAGAAGACCAGAGTGGCATTTCTCGTTTGCGCCCTGATGGCGCTCATCCTGTGCGCGGCGCCGGCGCACGCGCTCGCAACCGAGGCGCCCGGCCTCGCGTCTGCGGAGGAGCAGATCGCGTTCGTCGAAGAGGGCCTTGAGCTGGAAGTGGGCGATGCGGAGGACGACGCCCGGACTGGCGACGGACGTCTTGATATCCGTACTCTTGCCGGCACTCGTGAGCGCTCGGCGGGTTTTGGCAAGGCCGTCGGGGGCGTAGACGTCAAGCCGTCCGCGGGCCTGGTCTCCATCCAAAGAATCGGTCCAGGCTCGCTGGTTAGCCTGGACCTTGGTGACGGAGCCGAGTTCGACGCGGTGCTGGAGCAACGCTACCCCGCCACAGAGGCGGACAGGCTCGTGCCCGCAAGGCTTCCGCGCTTCGATGTTTCCAGAGCGAACAGCGTCGCTATTTCGATTGAGGACGACAATGACTCCTTGAAGAGCCTGCTTGGCAATAATTATGCGGATAACATCGCGGGAGGTACCAGACTACAGTACGTGTATCCCATAGACGGTGCGGGCTACGAGGCCCTGGCAAGAGCCTCGTAGGCGATGCGCCAAACAATGCCAAATAAAAGATGCTGGCTCGGGAATGGTCCCTGGCCAGCTTTTTTATGGAATAGGGTGGAACAGGGGGGCGCGTTTGGTGTACCAAAATGGACCACGTGACTCGCCCTCTATCCCACGGAGGTGATAACGCGCAACATGACAAGTGGTCGAACGCGACGCCGCGCGTAAGCTTTGCACACGACGCTGCCGCCATCCTTGGCGGGAGGATACGGTTGCGCCGGCCCCCTTTCCCTCGCGTGAGGCTCCCAATCTCGTCACGACCTCGTCACGACCTCTTCGGCATCTCAAGCTCAGCGCCGCGCGATATCCCGAAGCACACAACAAGCTCGCCCTTGTTGCCAAGCGATAGGCGCAGTTATGCAAGCACATGACCTTCACCAGACACACGTTGTCTGGCACGGCAGATAAGGGCAACGGGGCATGCCATAGGTGGCAGCGCGCTCGAGGTCCGACGACTCTTGATACAAGCGCCTGCCGACCTGATGCAACGATCGGGCACGTGCCGTACCATCCCGCCCGACTGATCGTGGCCTGCTCGATGACGTGCGCCCAGCCCGCCCTGCTGTCCCGGCCGAATCTGCGTCGCACGGAGCGCGCGACGATGCGGGGCAACTGCAGACGGGTTATGCGTCGACGATGCCGATTCCGGCCCCTCCCGTAAGCGCCGCCATGCGATCCTCCCAGCCGTCCGAGGCAATGAAGTCACGGAGCCCCATCTCGCGCGTCCCCCCGTTCCACTATGCATGCGCGCCTTCCTAGACGGCTGCGACCCCACACAGCTTAGCGTCTTCCGAGTGCCTCACCTCGCACGCTATCCCCGCGTCGGAGAGCTCGGCGAGGAACGCGTCTACGTACTTCTGCGACGAGAAGTTCTGCGCCAGCATCAAGAAGAAGTGCTGGTTGATGCACGCGATTTCGCAAAGGACGTCCGTCACCCCAGGGCTGGCGATGACGTACAGCTCCTCGATGTATGGGTCGAGGGGACCAAAGCTCCTGCTGTTGGCATACGATACGGCGATGCTCCATCGCGGGACTCCGGCAAACTTGGCCACCATGTCCATCTTCATCTGCAGCGGCATCTGCGCCATCTGAGCGCGCCTCGCCTTCTTCTGCTTTATCGTCCAGAGCGCGTTCTCCGGCATCGTCTGCAGCATGAGCTGGCCTCGGGCGACGGTGCATGCTTTCGAAATATTGCTCAGGTCCATGTCCCTGGGAAAGTCCAGCTCCGCGGTGTCCGCAAACATCCGGTAGCTGTCGTTGTTGCCCAGAATCGCCTTGTGGTCGCAGGCCACGGCGACGCTCAGGGTCTTGTCGCTGGTGGGGTCGGCGCGTCTTACGGCCTTCGCCCAGAACACCGAGACGACGGTGTTTGGGCTGGCGTCGTTGTCCTTGCAATATCGCATCAGCTGTTCCTCGGAGAGCATCAGGTAGTAGCAGCGACCTGTAGTGCCGTCATCCAGCCGGTAGAAATCGCCCTCGGTCTCCTTTTGGTAGAGCGGCGGTTCCGCCCCGTCGATGTCGAGCCCGGCGAACGGGTCTCCGACCTCGGACTCCGGAATCTCGCTGCCGGGCAGCCTGAAGCCCTCGGAATCGAATGCCTGGCCGGTCTTGCGGCTGAGATACAGGTACAGCACGCTTTTCATATACGGCATGACGCCGGCTCCGTCGGTGAGGGCGTGAGAAATCTCGAAGGCGAGGCGCCTGCCCTCGTACTTGAAGGCGCCCAGATGGTAGTTCGCCTCTTCGGACCGCAGGTCGATGGGCTCCCACGTGTTCCGTACCGTCATGGGGAGCGGGTTCGGCTTCGCGACCAAATCGCTGCCGTCCGACTCCGCCCGCACGTAGAAATAGGGAAAACGCCCCCGAAGCTCCTCTGCGACCTCCTGCAGGATATCTCCGTCCACCGGTTCGGTGAGGGTGACGGATATGCCCATGGTGTTTGGAAAGCCCGGCGTGCTCATGTATAGGTTTGGTTCGTAGTATTCCGCCATGTAGTGCCCCCTTCAGCATGCTTGTGTGATAGCGCGGGGTCTCAAAGAGAAACCGCATACACATTAAGGCATAGCCGCAGGGGGATATGGCTCAATCGGGTTTTCATGACACGCACATGGGGACGTTCCTATCGTTCGATCCTGCGCGGACGCTGTTGGCAAACTACGCGCCAACGATGGGATGAGATATGAAAAACAGGTCAAACAATGACATGCTTGATCCCCAAAGAACCTCGCAGTGCCTGGCGGTCGACCTTACGCTACCGTGCTGAGCGGCGCGGCCATATGCGACCCACTCGCCACCTTTGTGGGCGGGCGGGCGTTTCCAGTGTATATAATTTGGAGTATACGGTACTCCAATAAGGACAAGGACTGGCGCCGGGAGGAAGTTGTGCGGGAAGATAGCGATAAGACATCGAGCGACGACCTAGACGAATACATCCGGGTGAGCAGTCCGGGATTGCTGATCATCGCTGGTGCGATGACACTGGTGCTTGTCGCAACGGTCGTGTGGGGGTACATCGGGAAGATCCCGGTCACCACCACCGTGACAGGGTGCGTGGTCGGCGACGAGCAACTTAAGGAGGAACAAGCCCAGGACGGCAACGCAGACGCAGACGGCAAGGTCCCCGAAGGACCTTGGATCGTATGTTTCGTCGACTCCTCAAAGTACAGCGCGGAGCAGATCGAGCAGTTCGGCGACGACGTCACCATCAAGATGCCCGACCGCACCACATTCAAGGGAAAGATCGAGGTCGTGTCCTCGTACCCCCTGAGCAGGGATGAGGCGCGATCGTACCTCAAGAACGGCGAGTGGGTGGCCGAGCAGTGCGTGAACAGCAACTACAGCTGGGGACTCGCCGTCCACGTCCACGAAGACATCTCCGGCCACCTGTTCACGACTCCCGAGGTCACCATCATCACCGACGAGGTTCCGCCGATCCGATTCCTTGCGAGGTAGCCATGGGAAACAAAGACGTCGTCAAGGTCCCCGTCGTCCTGCAGATGGAAGAGCTCGACGGAGGTGCGGCCTGCCTCGGAATGGTGATGGGATATCACCGCAAGTGGGTGGGACTGGACCAGCTCCGTATCGCCTGCGAAATCTCTCGTGATGGCATTCAGCCGGAATCCATAAGGCGGGCCGCCGAAAACTACGGCTTGGATTGTCGGATCGAGTCGCTTTCTTTCGAGGAACTGAAGGAGCGAACGGAGCTGCCGGCCATCATCGTGTGGAACAAGACGCGCTACGTCGTGTTTTGCGGGTCCGACAGAAAGGGCCTCTGCATCAACCATCCCGCCAAGGGGAAGCAGCACGTCGGCGAGGACGAGTTCCGAAAGCGATACGCAGGAACCCGCCTCTGTCTCACGCCCGGCGAAAAGTTTGAGCCGAGCGGCAAGAAGCCGGGAATCTTCGACCACCTCCGCTCGGTCCTGAGGACGCACGAGAGCGTGGTGAGGTTGGTGATGGTCACGAGCGTTCTTGCGACGTTTGCCGCCATCCTCTCTCCGGTCTTCACCCGCATCTTCACCGACTACGTCTTGGGCCAGGACACCTCGTCCTGGTACCCGGGCGTGCTCTACGCCTTCGCGGCCCTCATCGCCTTCCAGCTGATTGCTTCGGTCATCAACCAGATTCTCATCATACGGGCGAAGGGAAAGGTGGCGGCTACCTCGAGCGCGCGTTTCCTGAGACACGTGCTCTACATGCCCATAGACTTCTTCTATCAGCACAAGGCGGGCGATTTGGCCGACAGGCAGAATTCAAACAACGAGATTGCGGAGACGCTCATCGGTCAGCTCGCCCCGCTCCTCATAAACCTGGTGATGCTGGTGTTTTACTTGGTGGTCATGGCTCAGTACAACCTTTTGCTCACGGCAATCGGCGCGGCGACCGTCGTCGTCAACCTCTTTGTCATACGCAAGGTGGGATCCATGAGACGCGAGATTACTGCCGCCGGCGCGCGGAACCGGGCGAACCTTGCTGCCGCGACCATATCCGGAATCGATATGATCGAGTCGATAAAGGCCACTGGCTCGGAGGACGGGTACTTCGAACGGTGGGCCGGTCAGCACACCAGTCTTGCAAACACGAAGACCCAATTCTCCAAGAAGACCATGTACCTGGGCAATTTTCCCGCCTTCGTGCAGGAGCTGTCGGACTACGTCGTCATGTTTATGGGATTCATCCTCATTGTCCAAGGGCAGTTCACGGCCGGTCTCCTGCTGACGTTCCTCCAGTTCCTGAAAGCCATGATGGCCCCCGTCAATATGTTGCTGGATGCAGGCGAGAACCTGCAAATTATGGGAGCCGCCATTGAACGGGTGAACGACGTGATGGAGTGCCCCGAAGAAGAGGGCGTGCACGCGCAGTACGACGCGGAGAGCGTGCGGAATGCCCAAAAGCTCAGCGGGTCGATCGAAATCAAGGACGTGACCTTTGGGTATTCCCACTCCTCGGAGCCGCTTATAGAGAACTTCAGCCTGTCTCTCGCTCCAGGAGAGCGAGTCGCGCTGGTGGGAGCATCTGGTTCTGGGAAGTCCACCATCGCCAAGATGCTGGTGGGCATACACAAGCCCTGGAGCGGAGAGATCCTCTTCGACGGGCAGAGGATCGACGAGATTCCGCGGGCGGTGTTTAAGGGCTCTCTCACCATGGTGGACCAGCAGGTCGTCCTGTTCCACGACACCATAGAGAACAATATCAAGATGTGGGACGAGACGATAGAGGACTTCGAGATGGTGATCTCGGCCCGTGACGCAGGCATCCAAAAGCAGATCGTCTTGCGCAAGGGCGGCTACCAGATGATGGTGGAGGAAGGCGGGCGCAACCTCTCAGGAGGCGAGCGGCAACGAATCGAGATCGCGCGCGTGCTCTCGAGCGACCCATCGATTCTGATCATGGACGAGGCGACCTCGGCGCTAGACGCTCGGACCGAATACGAGATTTCCGAATACGTCCACGCACGGGGCATCACGTGCATCATCGTGGCTCATCGCCTCTCCACCATACGAGACTGCGACGAGATTATCGTGCTCGACCGCGGCAAGGTGGTGCAGCGGGGCACGCACGAAGAGCTGATGGGCGAGGGCGGCCTGTACAAACAGCTCATCATGACGGCATAGACGCGGAGGGCAGGTAACCATGAGCCTATTTGGGGAACAGCTTGAAGCGAGGCTGGAAAACGACAAGAGAGCGGTGGCCAGAAACGAGCAGTTGCTTGGTGCCGCCCTGAGTGGCAGAAGAGCCTCTTTTGTCGATGTGGGGACGTCGGCGGGAAGCGTGGCTCGGGAGATGGGACTTATCGTGCGCTACTTCCATATGGAGCGACCGAGTATCCCTACGCACTTAGATGCAAAAAAGACTGTCGAGGAAGTACTGAAGGCCACAAACATAGCGAAGAAGAACATACGGCTGGTCGGTGAGTGGTGGAAGGACTGCGAGGGTCCGATTCTTGCCATGACGCGCGATGGGGAGGGTGCGCTTGCCCTTTTCTCTGGAGCGGTCTCGGGTCTTTATTTCATAGACGCCACGACTGGCAAGAAAATCCGCGTGACAAAGAAGAACGCATCGTTGTTTGGCGAGGACGCGTTGTTCTTCTACCAGCCCCTGCCCGCGCACCCGATGACCGGGCACGAATACCTCATGTTCCTCCTGCGTCAGATAAAGCCCGGCGATCTCGCACTGTACATTGTTGAGTTCATCCTCATGTCGATTGGCGGGATCGTCGCTACGATGGCCGTGAAGATCGCCTTCGACAGGATTATTCCCACGGGAACGGTGCCGCTGCTCATCTCATTGTTTCTTTTTCTCGTTTCCCTTGCGGTCGCCAATTACTTCATACGATCCGCGCGATTCTCGCTCAACATGCGCATTCAAAACCGACTGGACGTAGTATTGGAGAGCAGCCTCATATCTCGCGTGCTGAACCTTCCCGTCTCGTTCTTTGGCGAAAACACGGCAGGTGGACTCTCGAAAAAAGTCTTGGCGTTCAACGAGCTGCCTAAAACCATTGGCGACATCATCTTCGTGACCACAAACACGTTGGTATCCCTCATCATGTCTCTGCCCGTACTGTTTATAGCGCCAGAGTTGCTCCCTGCGGAACTTGGAGCCATTGCGCTCATCGTAATCGTATACGTCGTGACTACGGTTCAGGAGCGGGAGCTGGCGGCTCGAGAGCTTTCGAGCGCCGAGAAGAACGGTAGTATAGTGTTTGACCTCATCTCAGGGGCGCAGCGCTTGAAGCTCAGCGGGAGCGAGGACCGAGCTTACGCGAGATGGCTGCAGGGATACGCCCAGCAAGCAGGGAAGACCTACAACACGAAGTTTCCCCTGTGTGCGAGGGCCCAGCTCGTCACCATATGCAGACTGCTTGGTCTGCTTGCGGCTTTCCACCTGGCTTATGTGGGGCATGTTTCTGTGGCGAGCTTCGCAGCCTTCAACACGAGCTACGGAATGGCCATGGGATGTCTCGTTGCGATCGCCCCCCGCTTCAAGTGGATTGCGCAACTCGGTCCTTGCCTTAAGCGGGGAGAGCCAATCCTCCAGGCAGTGCCGGAATACGGCGAGGGCAAGACCATGGTGTCCAGTCTTTCGGGCAGAATCGAGCTCAGCCATGTCACCTTCCGCTACGAGAAGAACAGTCCCGCGGTGCTCGACGACCTCACGCTCACCATCGAGCCTGGAGAGTACGTGGGCATCGTCGGCAGGAGCGGATGCGGCAAGTCCTCGCTGGTGAAGGTCCTGCTGGGGTTCGAGACCCCACAGGAGGGGACGGTCTGCTACGACGGTCACGACACGACCACCACCAACCTGAGGAGCCTGCGCCGCTGTATCGGCACGGTGCTGCAGGACGGCAAGCTGTTTGCGGGTGACATCTACTCAAACATAACCATCACCGCGCCCTCCCTCAGCGTGGAGGAGGCCTGGGACGCCGCCGAGAAGGTCGGCATGGCCGAGGACATCAGGCGCATGCCGATGGGGATGCACACCCTCATCTCAGAGGGTAGCGGCGGCATATCCGGTGGCCAGAAGCAGCGGCTCATGATCGCGCGGGCAATCGTGGGCAAGCCAAAGATTCTCATCATGGACGAGGCCACCAGCGCTCTCGACAACCTGACGCAGAAGAAAGTGACCGACTCGCTCGATGCCCTTGACTGCACGAGGATTGTCATCGCCCATCGCCTCTCCACCATCCGGTCGTGCGATCGCATTATCGCCCTGGACGGGGGCAGAATCGTGGAGAGCGGGAGCTATGACGAGCTTATGGAGAAGGACGGCTTCTTCGCGGAGCTCGTCAGGCGCCAACAGATCGACGAGGCTTAGGAACTTGAGCCCATCGTGCTGAAGTCCTCAAGTCCAAGGGAAGCGATATGGACGATACCACACAGAAACGAGGTACCTTGCTCGCAAAGCTCGTGGCGCTCTTCGTCGCCACCTTCACCGTGAGCTGCACGGCAAACTCTGGCTACGCCATCCTCGCCGTGATGAAGGACGACTTCGTCAACAAGCGCAAATGGCTTACGGAAGAGGAGATGGCCGACTACATCGCCATCGTCCAGAGTTCCCCCGGCCCCATGGCGGTGACTTCCTCGACGATCGTCGGCTATCACGTCGCGGGAATGCCTGGAACGCTCGCCGCGGTCTTCGGCGTCATCCTGCCACCGTTTCTGGTGATGGTGGTTGTGACCCTCTTCTACGAGGCCATCGTAGGCAACCCCTATGTCGAACTGTTTTTGCGCGGCATGCAGATGGGCGTCGTCGCCATGCTCATCGATGTGATCGTTGGGCTTTTTCGCAACGCCGTTGGACAAAGCAAGGCGTATCCGCTCGTCATCATGGCATTGTCGTTTTGCTATGTCCGCTACTCCGGCTGCTCGATCGTATGGCTTGTGGCCGCCTGCATTGTGGCGGGCGTTGTGAAGGCGCTCTTGGTCAAGCGCGGTGAGGAGGAGCGGTGAGTCTGATCCTGCAAGTCTTTCTCGCGTTCGTGCGCATCGGTGCCATGGTCTTTGGCGGAGCCTATGCAGCCATCCCCATCGTCGAGCACGAAGTCGTGGACGTCCAGGCGTGGATGACATACCCCGAGTTCATGGATTTGCTGGCGCTCGACGAGGTCACCCCCGGGCCCATTCTCATCAATAGCGCCACGTTCGTGGGCATGAAGGTTGCGGGGATTCCCGGTGCCATTGCGGCAACCTTGGGCTGCATCGCCGTGCCCATGGTCGTCGCGTTGGGCTTGTTTTTCGTTTTTCGAAAGTACAAGGATGCGCCACTCGTTCAAAGCGTCATGACCTCGCTGAAGTGCATGGCGGTCGCGCTCATAGCGACCACCTTGATCAAGCTCGGCATCGCCGCCATCATGCCCGAGGCGCCGACGATTGATGTGGCCTACGGCATCTACGCCTGCACCGTCATCGCAGCGGCGTTCTATCTCATGCACGTGAGACACGTCAGTCCGCTGCCGATCATGCTGTGTTGCGGCGTCCTCAACGTGCTGGTCTTTACGTTCTTGTGGCGGTAGGG
>CACXZL010000030.1 GCA_902772085.1 uncultured Coriobacteriaceae bacterium
CCGGCGGCGGCACGAACCTTCAGGCGCTGATCGACCGGATCGCAGACGCCATGACAGCGATGCAGTATCAGGAGGACACGACCGTTCCCGCGCTGAAAGCACAGCTCAAGGAATGTGAAAAGGGCATCGCCAATCTGGTGAATGCGATTCAGGCCGGTATTCTGACCCCCTCCACCAAGGAACGTCTGGAACAGCTGGAAGCTCAAAGAGGAAACCTCGTCTAGAGCCGACTTTGTCGGGCGATTGTAAGGGGCATTCTCTCTGATGCGCTTTCTTGCAAAGGATGCAAAAACCGCAAAAGACAAAGACGGCCGGGAAGTCGGAATGGTGTACGGCAGGCGCCGCGTGGGAAAGACCTACCTTATACCGGGTGATCGTTAAGTGCCATGAGCTACAACGCAAAACCGACGAGTCTCACTTGTCATCTGCAAGCAGCAGCCCGACGACCTTCTTTGTGAGGGCATACGTGCCGGGCGTCTTGCTCTCGCGCGGGCCGGCGACGTTGAGCGTGATGCCGCGTCTCGATGCTGCGGATGACGAGACAAGGGCGACCGTAGTCTTCGGAAAAGCGGGCGGTCATCTCGGTGCCGCTCTTTGGTTCGAGCCCCGTCGGCGCGATGATGAGTGTGGCGTGAGAGTCCCGCACGTTCCAAGCGGTTCGCTCCACGTAGCCTTGGCTCTCTCCCTCCTTGAGCTCGGGATAGTCGGCGAGAAGCCCCGGCGCTTGAGGCATGTCCTCGGCTAGGCCGCCCGGAGGACACCAGCCGCAGATGGCGACACCCGCCTCGCGCGCCGCATCCAAAGCTCCGCGGTCGGCCCCGGTCTGACCGCCGGAGCGAATATAAGCAATGCGTGGCGTCGACGAGCCGATCGCGTCCGCCTCTCGCTGCTGCGCCACGAGGGTCGCTCCGTCGATGGGGTCGGCGTTTTGCAGGATGTCCCACTCGTCACGCGTGATCCAGTTGACGTCCTCGGTCTTGTAGTCACCCACGAGTTTGCGCGGACGGTCCTTGATGGTGCGCTGGCGAACGAAGCCCGTCTTTTCCTGCACACGGCGGCTCTGGTCGTTGTCGTCCGAATGCCCCGCCCAAATCGCTTCGAGCCCAAGGTCGCAGAACCCGTGGCGCATGACCTCGCGCACGGCCTCGGGCATGTAGCCCTTGCCCCACAAAGGCTTGCCGATCCAAAAGCCCAGCTCTGCTTGGTTGTTTCCTATGGCGAGGTCGGAGGCCTCGCCGACTTTGAGGCCGATAGCACCCACGGGTGCGCTTGTTCCATGTGCTTCGCGCAACGTGATGGCAAAGGTCTCGGGCATGGCGAGTACGTCGCGGATGGCCTGCACGCTCTCTTCGACGCTTTTGTGGGCGGGCCACCCTGCCCGCGGACCGATGTCGGGGTCCGTGGCATAGGAGAAGAGCGCCTCTGCGTCGGACTCCTTCCAGGGTCGAAGGACGAGACGTTCGGTTTGCAGGGTGATAGGCCAGGCCATGGCTCCTCCTCGGATGGCATGCGGTACGTTTTGCAAATCCAACAATGGCAGAGCAAGGGAGATGCAAGAAGTGGGTTGCGTGGTCCCGGTCAGACGGCATGATTTCAGTTGCCAAAACAACCCAGCCGAAGAGGAGGCCATGCGAGCATCAATCATAGCACTCGTCGAGAAGTGCATCGTGGAACAGGGGGCGGAACAGAGGAACCGTCGCAGTCGACAGGGGGTACAGACTTTTGTGGAACGCATCGCGGTCGGCTTCGACGCGAGGGGTCTGCCGGCAAGATATCCCGCGCCGTTTGCCGTAAACCTCTTTGCCGACGACTCCACCTTCGTCGAGCCCGACATCAGCGTGGTTTGCGACAGAGACAAGCTGAGCGACCGGGGCTGCGAAGGGGCGCCAGACATGGTGGTGGAGGTTGTCTCACCATCGAACCCTGGAATGGACTACGTTTCCAAGCTGAATCTCTATCGCGAGGCAGGCGTACGGGAGTACTGGATCTGCGACCCCATGGAGGGCCGCACAGTTGCATACGTCTTCGACTCCACACCCATGATGCATGTGTACCCCTTCTCGGACGCCGTGCCCTCCGAGGTGCTCGGCGGCCTTAGCGTCGACTTCTCGCAAATCGTCGCAGATATGTGAGCACTGCTGGAACGGGGTGGCCCCGTTCCTCCAACCTGTGGGTTTTGTTACAGTTTTTGCAGAACCCGCGCGAACCCCTATCATGGGAACGTTGCTTAGACTGCATCGCGGCCCGCACGGCGCCGCGTGCGAGGGGAGGTATCGTGAGCAAACAACTTTTGAGCGGCAACGAAGCCATCGCGCAGGGGGCGTGGGAAGCCGGCGTTGCCATTGGCGCGGCCTATCCGGGCACGCCGTCTACCGAGACGCTTGAGAACTTGGTAAAGAAGCCCGACGTCTACTGCGAGTGGGCGCCAAACGAGAAGGTTGCCCTCGAGGTGGGCCTGGGCGCGTCCCTTGGCGGTGCCCGTACGCTCGTCACCATGAAGCACGTGGGCGTAAACGTCGCCGCCGATCCGTTCATGAGCGCGGCAAACACAGGCGTATGCGCTGGCCTCGTGCTGCTGGCGGCCGACGACCCGTCGTGCTACAGCTCGCAGAACGAGCAGGACAGCCGCCATTACGCAGCCTTTGGCCGCGTGCCGTGCCTGGATCCGGCCGACTCTCAGGAGGCTTATGAGTTCGCGCAGCGTGCGTTCGAGATCTCCGAGAGGTTCGACACGCTGGTCATGCTGCATGAGACCATGCGCATCGCGCACACGCGCACGATGGTGGACGTGGCCGGGGAGCGCACGGTGCCCGAGTTCGCACCGTACGAGTCCCATCCCGAGAAGTACGTGATGATGCCCGCAAACGCCGTGCGCCGCACGCTCGTGGCAAACGAGCGCGAGGACGCCCTGATCGCCTGGGCGGAGACGAGCGACCTGAACCGTGAGGAGTTGCGCGACACGTCGGTAGGCGTTATCTGCGCGGGTGCGCTCTACACGCACGTGCGCGAGGCTCTTCCCGAGGCCTCCGTGCTCAAGCTGGGCATCTCCTGGCCGCTGCCGCCGGCAAAGATTCGCGACTTCGCTGCGAAGGTACACAAGCTCTACGTGGTGGAAGAGGCTTGCACGTACTTCGAGACGCGCGTGCGCGCGCTGGGCGTGGACGTGGCCGAGCCTCCCGCGGGCCGTCTGCCGCGCTCGGGCGAGGTCACGCCGGCGCACATCCGCGCTGCCTTTGGCGTCGGCGAGCCGGAGCATCTGGCGCCAGCCGAGGGGCTGCCTCCGCGTCCGCCCGCGTTTTGCGCTGGCTGCCCGCACCGTCTGGTGTACTGCGAGCTGCGCCGCATCAAGGCCATCGTGACCGGCGACATCGGCTGCTACACGTTGGGTGCCGTCGCGCCCTACCGCTCCGTAGACTCCGTCATCGACATGGGCGCGTCACTCTCCATGGCCCACGGCATGGAGCTGGCGGGCGCCGGAGAGCGCGTGAACCGTCCCGTGGTGGGCGTCATAGGCGACTCCACGTTTGCGCATTCCGGCATCACGAGCCTTCTTGGCACCGTCTACAACGGCGGCAAGGGCACGCTCTGCATCCTCGACAACCGCACCACCGCCATGACCGGCACGCAGGGCAACCCCGTGAACGGCGTCACGCTCACCGACCAGGCCGCTCGCGTCAATCCTCTCGACGTGCCAGCCGGCAAGCAACTGGACCTAGTCGCCCTCTGCGAGGCCATCGGCGTGGACGAGGTCGAGCAGGTGGACGCTCAGGACGCCAAAGCCATCCGTGCTGCGCTCAAACGCGCCACCAAGGCCACCGACAAGCTCTCGGTCATCATCTTCAAGTCGCCGTGCCGCCTGATCGATCGCTCACGCAAGCCCATGCCGACCATCCGTGACTGTCGTCGTTGCGGCACGTGCGTGCGCATCGGATGCCCCGCGCTCGGCAAAGACGAGACCGGCCATCCCGTGATCGATCCCACTCAGTGCATTGGCTGCGGCCAGTGCGCCCAGTCCTGCCCGTTTGGCTGCATCATAGAGGAGGGCTAACCATGCCGCATGACACTTCAGCCGTCGCCGACGTCACCACGTCCGGCACGCACGTAGAAATCGAGGGCACCAAGACGATCTTGCTCGTGGGCGTGGGTGGTCAAGGTACCATCCTTGCGGGAAACATCCTCGCCATGACCGCTGCCGAGGCGGGCCTCGACGTCAAGGTCTCTGAGATTCACGGCATGAGCCAGCGTGGGGGCTCTGTCTCGACCGTCATCCGCGTGGGGGAGAAAGTCGAGTCCATGATCGCCGATCCCGGCTGCGCCGACGTGGTGGTGGCCTTCGAGGCCGTGGAGGCCCTGCGTGCCCAGCAGTTCCTGCGCAAGGGTGGCACGATGTTTGTGAACGACGAGCAGATCGTGCCCGTCTCGGTGCACGTGGGCAACTTCACGATGCCCACCGACGTGCACGAGCGCTTGAGCGCGATCGGCGCCGTGCTCATCCCCGCGGGTGAGATCGCGCGCGCGGCGGGTAGCCCCCGCTCCACCAACGTGGTGCTCGTGGGCGCTCTCTCCACGGCGCTGCCCTTCTCGGAGGAAGAGTGGAAGGACGCCATCGCCAAGCGCGTTCCCGCCCACACCGTGGACGCAAACCTCGAGGCGTTCGAGCGCGGTCGCGCCGCCGCCCAAGCCTAGAGCGCACAAGGAACCATCCTTCCACATGTAGCCCGCTGGATCATCGCTCCGGCGGGCTACACGCTTTTTTTGATGTTTGGATAGCCCTGGCGTATGGTTTGTTGGCCTGCGCGGTAGAGAGATTCGTCGCACTCGTCAAGAGTCATGCCGTGTGCCAGACAGTAGGCGATGATCACGTCACGCCTCGTGCGAGGGCTGAGAGCGTTCACGCCGCCCCGCTCTAGCAGCTCGCAACAGGTTTCCACGTCGAGATCCATGGCAAACGCCAGCTGGAGCAGCTTGTCTCGTTTCGCACGCCTTTGTCCGGCAAGAATCTGATATGCGAAGGTGGGGTTGAGCTCCGATTTCCTTATCACGTCGCTCTTGGTGAGGTGCCTGCTTTCCATGAGCCGACATGCCCACTCCCTGAATGGCCGCTCATCGAATGACAGACTTCCGAGCATCATCTGTAGGCTTTTTGAGATTTGCATGACCTCTTGCCAGTTGTCCATGTCGCATCCTTCCGTTTTGCCTCATGCGCCATTTCGATGATGAGGTGACGGCGATAGAATTTCATTAGCTGTTGGCGAAAGAGGCCTTGTTGATCTGAGGTGCGGCGCAAAAAGCAAAGAAACTCCTCCACTTCGTATCTTGGCCGATGAGAAGGCTAGAGCAGGCGGTGCTCGAAGTGGCCGTCCTGGTACAAGCCGTAGCTCGCAGTGCGGTCCTTGGGAATGCCGACGCTGCCGGGATTGAAGAGGCGCACGCCTTCCATATCTTCGCACAGCTCGTTTACCTTTATATGCGTGTGGCCATATACCAGCGCGTCGCCAGACGCGAGCGTGGGGTAGTTGCGCACGCTGTTGTGCAACCCTGGACCGTAGATGTGACCATGGGTGAGAAAGAGCGTGTGGCCGGTCTGCGGATCATAAAGCTGGTTGTATGTCGCCATGCAGGGGAAATCCAAGACCATCTGATCCACTTCGGCCTCGCAGTTGCCTCGCACGGCGACGATGCTCGAGGCGTGCTCGTTCAGCATGGCAATGACGCGTTTGGGGGCATAGTCAGCTGGCAGGTCGTTGCGGGGCCCGTGGTAGAGGATGTCGCCCAACAAGACCAGTCGGTCGGGCCGGATCTGCTCAAAGGCGCACATGAGGCGCCCGCAGGCATCGGCGGCGCCGTGGATGTCTGACGCAATAAGTAGCTTCATGCTTCTCCTGTCGTTCGGGGCTAGCGTGCATGCCTGCTTTTCTGGATGCCGGCTAGGCGGCCGAGTGCACGGCTCTCTCGTATTATACGAGCAATTGTTTATCAAGGATAAGGGAGTTCCATGATACGATGGTCCGCATCGCAACCTTAGGCAGAGGGCAAGGACATGACAGAGGTACAGACCATCGAAGTCCGTGGCGCGCGCGTTCACAACCTCAAAGACGTGAACGTGAGTATCCCGCTCAACAAAATCGTAGGCATAGCCGGTGTGTCTGGCTCAGGCAAATCGAGCCTCGCGTTGGGCGTGCTCTATGCCGAGGGGTCGCGCCGCTACATGGAGGCGCTCTCTACGTATACGCGGCGTCGCATCAGCCAGACGGGCCGCGCCGATGTGGATGAGGTCCTGCATGTGCCCGCGGCGCTTGCCTTGCGACAGCGTCCCGGAATCCCCGGCGTGCGCTCTACGTTTGGCACGTCCACGGAACTGCTGAACCATCTTCGTCTGCTCTTCAGCCGTTTGGGGAGCCACGTGTGTCCCAACGGCCATCACGTGCCGCCAAGTATGAACGTGGCACTTGAGCAGACGATTACATGTCCTGAGTGCGGGGCTGAGTTCTATGGCCCCGGTGCGGAGATGCTGGCATTCAACTCTGACGGTGCGTGTCCCGCGTGCGCGGGCACGGGGACGCAGCGTACCATAGACGAGTCCACGCTCATCTCCGATGAGCGCAAGACCATCGACGAGGGTGCCGTTGCCCCTTGGGGCCATCTCATGTGGTCGCTCATGAAGGACATCGCGCGTCAGGCGGGAATCCGCACGGACGTGCCGTACAAGGACCTTACGTCCGACGAGAAGGAGTTCGTGCTTCACGGCGCGCCAGACAAGTACCACCTGCTTTATCACAACGAAAAGACCGGCACGGCCGGCGAGATGGACTTCACCTACTACTCCGCCCGCGCCTCGGTGGAGAACGCCCTCGCGAAGGTGAAGGACGAGAAGGGGCTCAAGCGCGTTGCCAAGTATCTGCGCGAGATGCCCTGCGAGGCCTGCGGCGGGTCGCGCCTTTCGGATGCGGCTCGTGCTCCGCTCGTGTGTGGCATCAATCTCGCGCAGGCGAGCGCGTTGACGCTCGATGAACTTGTTGGGTGGGTGAGGGGCGTCCCGGAAAGCGTGCCCGAAGAGCTGCGTCCCATGGCACGGACCATCGTGGAAAACATGCGCGAGCCGATGGAGCGTCTGCGCCAGCTTGGCCTGGGGTACTTGGCGCTCGACCGCGCGAGCTCTACGCTTTCCACGGGCGAGCGACAGCGCGCACAGCTGAGCCGTGCCGTGCGCAACCGTACCACGGGCGTGCTCTACGTGCTCGACGAGCCGTCCATCGGCCTGCACCCGTCAAACGTGGATGGCCTCTTGGGCGTGATGCGAAATCTCGTAGCCGACGGCAACTCCGTCGTGGTGGTGGACCACGACGTGCGGGTTCTGCGTGAGGCCGACCATATCGTGGAGGTGGGGCCGGCTTCCGGTGCAAAGGGCGGGCGGATCATTGCCCAAGGCACCGTTGCCGAAGTGGAGACCAATCCGTCTTCGTGCATCGGTGGATATCTGAGCGGGAAACGTAAGGTGAGCGCTCGAGTGCGCTGCCCAGCTTGCAAGGTCTTCGACAATGGAGCCGTAGAGCTCTCTACGGACGCGATCCATACGGTGAAACCTTTGGAGGTGCGCATCCCGCGTGGACGGCTTACGGCGATTACGGGCGTGTCGGGTTCAGGCAAGACGACGCTCGTACTTGAGGGGCTTGTCCCTGCGCTCCAGGCGGTGACGGCTGCTCCTGGTCCCGATGCGCCGCGCATGCCCTCGCATGTGAGGGGCGTCTTTGCCGAGGGGATTCGACGTGCCAACCTCATCGACTCTACGCCCATAGGTGCCAACGTGCGGTCCACGGTGGCGACGTATTCCGGCGTGCTCGACGACCTGCGCCGGGCCTATGCGGCGACGCCTGCGGCCAAGGACCGCGGTCTGAAGATGGGCGCGTTCTCATACAACACAGGCTCACTGCGCTGTCCCACCTGCGACGGCACGGGCTCCATTTCGCTGGACGTGCAGTTCTTGCCCGATGTGGACGTGGTGTGCCCTGACTGCCGCGGTGCGCGCTACGCCCCCGAGGCGTACGAGATTCTGCGCGCACCGGGCAAGGGGGCGAGTGGGCCGGGGCTCAGCTTGCCAAGCCTCATGGCCATGACGGTGGACGAGGCCTTGGATGCCACGGCAGGTCTTCGCAAGGCGCACGACAAGCTCGTGACGCTCGCCGGGCTTGGCCTGGGCTATCTCACGTTGGGCGAGGCCACGCCTGCGCTCAGTGGCGGCGAGGCCCAGCGGCTCAAGCTCGCCAGCGAGATGGGGCGTCGGCAGGAGGATGCGCTCTTTGTGTTTGACGAGCCTACCATCGGCTTGCATCCGCTTGACGTCGAGGTGCTTCTCGGCGTGCTCGAGCGCCTGGTGCAGGCTGGTGCCACGGTAGTCGTCATCGAACACGACCTCGACATGATCGCCAATGCGGACTATGTCATAGACATGGGCCCCGGGGGCGGAGAGGCGGGCGGTCGCGTGGTCTGTGCCGGTGTGCCCGAGGAAGTGGCTGCGTGCCCGGAGAGCATCACGGGCAGTTACTTGAGGTAGGCTGCGACGTTCTGCTCGCGCGGGCGTACCGGAACGCGTGCATGTTGCTGGGCTTGTGTGCACGTTCGTACATTTGGTTCGGACATTTTAGTGCGTCTCACGACAATCGCGTGTCCGTTTCTGCACACGCAGCGCGGGCCTGTGTGTAAATACGGACACCTGGCTGGCTCTCGTGCCCCTCACGTGTCCGTATTTGCACACGCCGCACGGATCGGTGTGCATAATCGGACGCGTGGCCGCTGGTATTGGCCCCCACGTGTCCGTTTCTGCACACGCAACTCGGGCCTGTGTGCAAAACCGGACAAACGGACGGTGGGGACTTCTATACGCGCATGCTTCGTATCCGTGCGCTTCGTTTGCCGGGTCGTCCGCATGGCCTTTCCGCGCAACGGTCGCGAGGAATGCCGTCCCTTCCGACGACTGTGGCATCATAGATGTGAGGAGGAACGTTATGACTATAAGAGCGCAAAAGGTCAACGCGAAGGGTCGGGGAAAGTCGGCCTCCACGCATGCCCGGGCACGCGAGGCCATGAGCGAAGGCACAGGGCGCGTGCCTGCAACGGGCACTCCTGGCAGGCTGGCAGAAGACGCGGCGCCGCGCGACAAGTCTCAAAGAAGGGCGGCGCACGGCACGGCATCCGCCTCGGTGTCCGCGTCTTCGGGCAAGGCAGCGTCCAGAACCGCAAACAAATCAACGCGCAAATCGTCCTCGCGCAAACCGCCCTCCGAGAATCCTACGGCAAAAAACCGTGCGCAACCTCGCTATCCCCAAGGTCGCAAGGTCGATGAACGTGAGTTTCTCCCTACGACGCGTGCGGGCATGAAGGCGCGGGGGTGGGATCAGTGCGACTTCGTGTACGTGTGCGGCGACGCCTACGTGGATCATCCGTCCTTTGGCATGGCCATCATCAGCCGAATCCTCGAGGCAAACGGCTACAAGGTGGGGATCATAGCCCAGCCCGACTGGCGAGACCCGCAGAGCATTGCGGTGCTGGGTGAGCCGCGGCTGGCTTTTCTGGTGTCCGCGGGAAACATGGATTCCATGGTGAACCACTATTCGGTCACGAAGCATCGCCGTTCCAAGGACTTCTACTCTCCCGGCGGCAAGATGGGATTGAGACCCGACCACGCCACCGTGGTGTATGGCAATCTCATCCGGCGTACCTACAAGCGGACCCCCATCATTTTGGGCGGTATCGAAGCGTCGCTGCGACGGCTCGCCCACTATGATTACTGGTCAAACAAGCTCAAGCGCTCGGTTTTGCTCGATGCGGGCGCGGATCTCATTTCATATGGGATGGGCGAAAAGTCCATTGTGGCAATCGCTGATGCACTCGACTCCGGGCTTGACGTGGCGGACCTCACGTTCATTCCTGGTACGGTATACAAGGCCCGTACGTTTGAGCAATGCGACAATCCCGTGCTACTGCCCACGTTTGAGGCGATGAAGGAAGACAAGGCCGAGTACGCTCGCAGCTTTGGCATGCAGACGTGCCAGCTCAACCCGTTTCTCGGGCGACCGCTCGTGGAAGAGTACCCGCATGGCGTGTACGTGATTCAGAATCCTCCGTCTGAACCGCTCACGACTGGAGAGTTCGACGCGGTGTACGAGCTCCCGTACGCACGGGCATACCATCCCGACTACGAGGCTGTCGGCGGCATTCCCGCCATCGCTGAGGTCAAGTTCAGCCTCTGCAGCAACCGTGGGTGCCTGGGGGAGTGCTCCTTCTGTGCGCTCAACTTCCATCAGGGGCGCATTATCCAGACGCGAAGTGACGAGTCGCTTCTGGCCGAGGCGGAGGCCATGACGCACGATCCCGAGTTCAAGGGCTATATCCATGATGTGGGTGGGCCTACGGCAAACTTCCGCGTGCCTGCATGTCACAAGCAACTCTCACGTGGAGCGTGTGTGGGTAGGAGATGCCTCTCGCCCGAGCCGTGCAAGAATCTTACGGTCACCCACAAGTCGTACGTGCGTCTGCTTCGCAAGCTTCGCGCCTTGCCGGGCGTAAAGAAGGTCTTTGTGCGCAGCGGCATTCGCTTCGACTACGCACTGCTCGACGACGATCACACGTTTATACGAGAACTCGCCGAGCATCACGTGAGCGGGCAGCTGCGTCTCGCGCCGGAGCACGTGTGCGACGAGGTCCTGCGCGTCATGGGCAAGCCGCGAAACGACGTGTACCAGCGCTTTTGCAGGGAGTTTGAGCGTCTTTCGCGCGAGGCGGGCAAGGAGCAGTACGTGGTGCCCTATCTCATGAGCAGCCATCCCGGCTCCACGATGTGCGAGGCGGTGAAACTTGCCGAGTTCTGTCGTGACATGGGATACAACCCCGAGCAGGTGCAGGACTTCTATCCTACGCCGAGCACGGTGTCCACGTGTATTTACTACACGGGACTCGATCCGCGCACCATGAAGCCGGTGTATTGTGCCGTGGACCCGCACGAGAAGGCCATGCAACGTGCGCTCATCCAGTACCGCAATCCGGCAAACCGAAGCCTCGTGCTTGAGGCGCTGCGCAAGGCCCATCGCACCGACCTCATCGGCTA
>CACXZL010000031.1 GCA_902772085.1 uncultured Coriobacteriaceae bacterium
CGCGAGACCATGAACCGCATTGCAGTAATCGAAGGTGGTGTGGAGGACGATGACGAGATTGCTGCCATCATCCTACGCAACAGGAAACCAGGTACCGACTAGCCTAGTCCTGCCAGACTCATCGGCCAACGATGTGCTGGACACGCTTGACCTGCTCTCAAAAGCGGGCTTCGAGTGCATGGACTGGCAAGGCTTCCTCCTTGAATGCTGGATGGGCGTGCTGCCGAACGGTAAGTGGGCGGCTCCGTCATGCGGCAACGAAGCACCACGACAGAACGGCAAGACTCGCGTCATGTGCGGTCGCGCTGCCGCAGAAATGCTCTTTTACGACGGCACGACGATCTATACCGCGCAGCTGCAGAAGACCTCAAGCGAGACCTTCGAGGAAATGGCAAACATGTTCGACACGAGGGCGCTCCGCAAGTTCCTCGCTCCGAACGGCATACGTACGGCATTAGGACGCGAGGAAATCAGGCTCAAGAGCGGCGCCCGCATGAAGTTCCTCGCCCGCACGCGCAACGGCGGAAACGGCCAGCACGGCTCGCTGCTCCTCTTTGACGAGGCGCAATACCTAGACAAGCAAGCACAAGGCAGCTTTCTCTCGGCCATCTCGGCCTGCAAGACGAGACGAGGGCCGCAGACCATCTACAACGGAAACGCCCCAGAAGACGGTGACAACTCGGTCGTGTTCGAGCGGATCCGTAACGATGCGCTCTCCGGCAAGACCAAGCGCACGGCATGGACTGAATGGGGCGTGGGCTCGAGCTTGGAGATGCCTGACGTTTCCAACCGTGCGTTGTGGGAGCGCACCAACCCATCACTGGGCGTGGTCATCTCCGTGGACACCGTCGAAGCGGAATTCGAAGCGGAAGACCCCGAGCAGTTCGCGCACCAACGTTTGGGGTGGTTCACCAGCAAGGCTGACACCGACCACCTCATCTCTCAGGAATCCTGGGACACGGCAAAGGTGAAAGACCCGCCAGAGGGATTCGACAAGCTGGCCTATGGCGTGCGGTTCACGCCTGACGGTCGCAGCGTGACGCTCGCAACGGCTGTCATCCACCAGCACGGATGCCACGTGGAGTTCGTGCGTTCGGAGCCCACGGTCGTGGGTGTCGGCTGGCTCGTGGATTGGCTCATCGCTCGCAAGGGCAAGGCTGCGGCAGTGGGCATCGACGGACGTGCTGACGCGACCGACCTTGGGCAACAGCTCATTTCTGCGGGCATGCCAAAGCAGGCGGTCATGGTGGCGAGGACTTCTGACGCCATCGCGGCAGACGCGATGCTCATAAACGCGATTAACGACGGCAATCTCACGCACCTCGATGACCCTGCGCTCGCCGAGAGCGCTTTGGGTGCCACGCGGCGCGTCATCGGCAAGGACGGCGGCTACGGCTTCGGCGGCGAATGCCCCGAACGTCTCGATGCCTGTGCGCTCGCCCTCTGGGCAGCGAGAACGACGAAACGCGACCCTCGACGTAAGGGAAGGATTGGATAATGCAACCTGACACCTTCCGACCGCTCGCCATGGCGGCGGTCGACCTAAGCGGCATCACGAGCGCCAAGGGTCTGAGCTCGGAGGCCGCGTGGTGGGCTGGCCTGCTCGTGGACGAGTACAACAGCCACGCGGCGCACAACTCGACGCTTCGGAGCTACTACGACGGCAACGTGCGCGTCAGCGACTACGGCGTGGGCGCGGAAATCGACAACGACCAGCGCTGCCATTGGCCTGCCAAGGCCGTGGACGCCCTCGCCGACCGCATCACGTTCGAGGGCTTCGCGCTGCCCGACTCCATCGTTGACGAGCACGCCGACGCGCTCCGTGCCATCGAGACGGACAACAACCTCGTCAACAACTACAACCGCCACCTCACGCCCAAGCTGCTCTACGGCTGCGTCGCGGCCACCGTGACGCGCAGCAGGCAGGGCAGGGCGGTCGTGCGCTTCCACAGCGCCGAGACCTTCACCGCGATTCCCTCGCCAGACGGCAAGGACGGCGTTGTGGCGGCAGGTCTCGCCATCGCCCGTGTCGAGCACAAGCCATGGAGCGTCCAGCCCGTGCCGACCGTGGTCAACCTGCACCTGCCCGGCAACGTGGTCGAGCTTCGGCAGACCGCGAAGGGCGAGTGGGTCGCCGAGGACGGGCTCACGGCAGAGCAGGAGCCGAGCCTGTACGTGTTCACGCATGACGGCACGGGCTCGCTCAACGCATTCGGTCGCACCCGCGTCAACGCGTTCGTGCGCACGATCACGGACGATGCCATCCGCTGCATGTGGCACATGCAGATTTCGGGCGCGTACTACTCCATCCCGAAGCTCATCATGCTCAACCTCATGCCTGAGCAGTATGAGGCGGTCATCGGCGACAAGTTCAAGTACCAGCTTGATAGGGTCATTGCCACCGAGGTGGACGAGAACGGCGATTCGCGCACGGCAATCCAGCAGCTGAGCGGAAACAGCCCGCAACCCTTCGTTGACGAGCTGCGAGCCCTCGCGTCGCAGTTCTCGGGCATGACGGGCGTGCCGCTCAACTCGCTCGGCATCGTGCAGGACAACCCGTCCAGCGCCGAGGCCATCAGCGCGTCGCGTGAGGACATTTGTCTCATCGCCAATCGCGACATCAAGGAGGACAAGCCCGTACTCCGCAAGGTCGCGCTCGCCGCGCTCAGCGTCCAGCTCAACACGACCGTGGAGCGCCTGCTCGCCGAGCACCCCGAGCTTAACGACATCTCTCCGCGCTTCGCCTCGCCCGTGCTGCACACCTACAACGAAATCGCCAACTTCGTCACGCAGGTGTCCAGCGTCCGCGACGGATTCGGCAAGACCGACTATGCCGCGCACCTTCTGGGCGTGCCTGACGAGGAGTTGGAGAGCGTCAAGAGCGATGAGGTAAAGCAGGCCAATGCGCTGGCGTTCTCCGCGCTCTTCGGTGGGGGCGGTGAGCAGTAGTGGCCGCCATCCCGCGCAGGTACATCGACAGCTTCACCAAGGCCATCAACCTGGTATCGGCTGACTCGCGCCAGAAGCTCGCCGATGCCCTCGCCGCGGTGGACTACACGCAGGACGTGGCGACCATCCGCGACGAGGTAATCGCCATCATGGACGTGTACTGCGGCGGCTCCACCGACCTCGCCGCGCAGCTCGCCGCCGAGTTCTACGACGGCATGCGCGAGTTCGAGCTGGGGCAGCGCATGGGTGCCGTGGCGCAGAGCGGGCGAGACCCCGCAGCGACCGACGGCGCGGTTCGTGCGTTCGCACAAAAGCTCGTGGAGGGCAAGACCGCCGAGTTCATCACGCTCTGCCTCGAACGCCTCGACTACGAGACCAAGGTTGCGGCGGCTCAGACCGTGCTCAACAACGGCAAGCGAGACTCGCGCCATCCGCGCTACGCCCGCGTGCCGTCAGGAGCGGAGACATGCGACTTCTGCCTGATGCTCGCGTCTCGCGGCTTCGTGTATCGCAGTGAGGTCAACGCAAGCCATTCTCATTGCGGATGTGACTGTAGAGTGACGCCCTCGTGGAAAGCCCGCGAGGTGCAGGGCTATGACCCGACCACGCTCTACGACCAGTGGCAGGCGGCCATCGACGCGGAGGCCAACAAGCGAGCAGAGCTGCACGGCACCAGCTACGAGGAAGAGCGGCGCAAGATAATGAACCGCTACCGCGAGTCAGCGAAGAACGCGCGGAAACGGAGGAAGTAGTGCGCATACTCATCGAGGTACCGACCTACGACGGGCGAATCAGCCAAGCCACGTCCCAGAGCTTGTGGCGGCTCGACCGATGCGGGCATGAGGTGGACTACAAGCCCAGACAGGGCTACGGGTGTGCGATGGCACGCAACCGTATCGCCGCCGACGCGCTCAACGCCCACTACGACCGCGTGCTCATGGTCGACAACGACATCGAGCTGCCGCAGGACGCGCTGAGGAACCTGCTAGAGCATGACCAGCTCATCGTCATGGGCTACTACCTCAACCGCTACGCCCGCGGCAAGCACAAGTTCACGACGCTCTACCGCACGGGCTTCGCGTGGGACATGTACGCAGCCGACGAGCTGCTGAAGCTCCGCGACGAGGGCGAGCACCTCATCCGCGTCAAGGGCGGCGGCATGGGCTGCGCGCTGTTTGACCCCGCCGTGTTCGCCATGCTCGACTTCCCGTGGTTCGAGTGGACGGACTTGGGGCGCACGGCGCTGGACGAGGAAGACGCCTACTCCTGCTATGACGCGTTCCAGTCAGGCGGCGAGGACATCAACTTCTGCGTCCGAGCCGCGAACCATGGCATACCCATCTACGCCGACACGCGCGTCGCGTGCGGGCATGAGTTCAGGGAGGTCAAGTGGCCAGAGTGAAGAAGCACGCGGCGTACTGCGGCACCCGCGCAATCTACGGTGACATGGAGACTTCCGCAAAGTCGCTCATCGCCAACTCTGACGTGGACGTGGTTCATTTCCTCATCGAGGATGCGGAGTGGCCTAATCCGCTGCCCGACATCATCCAAGTGCATAACGTCCACGATCAGGGATACTTCGCGCAGGACGGCCCGAACATGAAATCGGGCTACACGTACATGGTCATGATGCGCCTTGCCCTTTGTCACGTGCTGCCCCGCGTCGGCAAGGTGCTTTCGCTGGACGCCGATACCGTCTGCATGTCCGACGTGTCAGACCTTTGGGACTTGCCCATCGACGATTGCTATTTCAGCGCGGCGCACGAGTGGCACAGGACGGCGAACGGGCTGCTCTACTGCAACGCCGGAGTCACGCTCTACAACCTCAAGAAGCTCCGCGACGGCAAGGCGGACGAGTGCATATCGGTGCTCAACTCGCGCCAGTACACATGGCTAGAGCAGGACGTGCAGAACTACCTCTGCCAAGGTCGCATCCACGACATGCCGAGCTGCTACAACAGCAACTGGTGGACGGACAAGAACGCGGACGGCGCGAAGATAGTCCACTACGCGGGCGTCAAGCGCGAAGGATGGATTAACGACTACCGCGTCCGTCGCTGGCGTGACACGTCATGGGATGACGTGATGCGCTTGCACGAGCAAATCAAGCACTAGTTTCAGTGATTCAAGCCCTTCGGGGCTTTTTTCATGCCTACGCACGGCGGCAGGCGGTCAACTGCCGCACCGATACCCGCTGGGGCGGGGGAAGGAGGCCTCATGGCCGACGAAACCACTCAGGCAACTGAGGAAAGCACCACCGAACAGACTGCCTCAGCTGAGCAGTCTGGTCAGCGCACGTTCACGCAGGAGGACGTAAACCGACTCGTCGGCGAAGCCCGCGTGAAGGAGCGCAAGAAGTACGAGGGCTTCGTGGACGGCAAGGAAGCCGCAGAAGCAGCCGAACGCGCGAGCAAAGCCGAGGCCGAGCTGGCGCAGCTCAGGGCGGACGCCGAGCGCACCGCAGCCGTGGGCGCAGCAGCCGAGGGCGCGGGAATCCCGCTTGAGGTCGCGCAGATGCTCAACGGCAAGGACGCCGCCGAGCTGCTTGAGCAGGCCAAGAAGCTGCTGAAGCTTATGCCCGTTCACCCATCCCGCACCGATGACGGCGGCACGCGTGCTGCCGCCAAGACCACCAACGCCCAGCGATTCGCCGAGTTCTTCGACGCGGCCATGGGCGCAAACAAGTAGAAAGGGCAAGCAATGCCTACCTATCAGGACATTTCCCGCCACACCTCCAACGTCATCCTCGACCCCGAAATCTCTGCCGAGATTTGGGCTAAGGCCATCGACCAGTCCGCGTTCATGCAGCTCGCCAACCGCATCACCATCCCCGGCTCTGGCGTCAAGGTGCAGACCATCACGGGCGAGCCGACCGCCAACTGGGTGGACGAGACCAACGCCAAGCCCGTGGGCTTCCACACCTTTGGCAACAAGACCATCACCCCGTACAAGCTCGCCGTCATCGAACCGTTCTCCGACGAGTTCCGTCGTGACAAGGCCGCTCTGTACGCCGAGTGCGTGCGCCGCCTCCCCGGTGCCATCGCCAAGAAGTTCGACTCCACGATCATGAGCAGCTCCGCTCCTGGTTCTGGCTTCGACGTGCTCGGCACTGGTGTTGCCTCCATCGGCATCGGCGGCTCCGACGTGTACGGCGCGTTCGTTGACATCGACGCCGCCATTTCCTCCGCTGACGGCATCATGAACGCCATCGCGCTCTCGCCGCAGGGCAAGTCCATCGTCCTCGGTGCCGTGGATAACAACGGACGCCCGCTGTTCACCGCTGGCGTCGGCTCCAACACCGTGGGCAACATCCTCGGCTCCTCCGTTGCCGTCGCAAAGGGCGTCTACGTCTCTGGCACCCCCGCTGTCGTGGGCGTCGCTGGCGATTTCAGCGGCGTGCGTTGGGGCATGGTCGAGGGCATCAAGATGGCTATCTCCGACCAGGCCACCCTCACCTACACCGACTCCAACTCGCAGAGCGTCACCCTCAACCTCTGGCAGCGCAACATGTTCGCCGTCAAGGTCGAGTGCGAGGTCAGCTTCGCGGTCATGGATAAGAACCAGCTTCGCCTCATCACCAACGCCGTGGCCACCACGACCACCACTGGCGCATAGGCATCCAGACAGTAGCAAGGAGGTGGGCGCATGGCGTCTTACGCAACCACTGCGCAGTACATCGCCCGCTATGGCAGCGTGACCGACACGGCGATGCTGCAAGAGTGCTTGGACGATTGCTCTGCGGTCATCGACGTGGAGCTTGAGAAGCGCGGTATAGACCCCTACGACATCGCATCCTCGCGTTTGATGCGTGCGTGCCGTTCGATGGCCAACCGCGTCATGCCCACCGAGGGCAGCGACATCCCAGTGGGTGCCACGCAGGCGAGCTTCACGGCTGGCCCCTACAACCAGCAGTTCACGCTTGCGACCACCTACGGCACGCCAAAGCTGCTCGCGTCGGAGCTTGCCATGCTCGGCATCTTCGGCGGGCGCATCGGCTGCGGCAGGATGGCAGGCGGCGATGATTAGGGGCGAGACGGTCTATGTGTCGCTGCTGACCACGGGCGAAGCCGACCGTCTGGGCAACCCCGAGCGAACCTACGCGAAGCCCGTGGCCGTTGACAACGTCGTGGTAGTTCCCGCCACAGCGAACGACCAGAGCGTGCAGCGACCTGACGGCATCACCGTGACCTACACGCTGCATTTCCCTCGCGGCTATTCGTCCGCGCTCCGTGGCGCGAAGGTGACCGTGCGCGGTGACGAGTTCTATGTCTCTGGCTCGCCAGCGCCATACACGGAATCCAACGTGCGCGGGGCGTGGACGATGCCAGTGGAAGTGGGGCGGCACGATGGCTGACGGTCTTTACGGATTCACGCCGAATGTCGAGGGCATCGACCAGGCATTGAGCAGTGGCGGCGTGAAAGCGAAACTCGCGTCCATCTGCGAGCCCATCGCGGCACGTGCCAACGCCAACGCGGTCTACAAGTATGCGCTCTACGTCACGTTCGTAGACCAAGCCTCCTACGTCGCGCTGGGCAAGGTGGTCGCGGCGAACAATGCGGCACGTCTGGACAACGCCCATTACAACACGCTACTGAAATCGAGGTGATGCCATGCGCTCAGTCCTAGAGGAAGTCGTGGCGCACCTTTCGTCAGCGCTGGACGTGGGCGTGTCTACCGAGGTTCCCGCAGAGCGTCCGTCCGCGTTCGTGGTCGTTGACCCCGTGGGCGGGCGCTCGACGCTTGACGCGCTGCACAGCGACTACGCCATCCAAGCGTGGGCGACCACCTACGCCGATGCGGAAGCCCTTATCCGCGAGGTCTGCGACGCGATGCGTGACCTAAACGCCACCGTCTACGCAGACCCCGTGCCACTGGGCTACGACGGCTCATACCGCTGGTGGCAAGCGACATTCACGATTCACGCGCTCTGGTGAGCGCACTAAGGAGTACCTATGGCAAACACCGGTTTGGCCACTTATGGCCGTCCAGCCGACGAGGCGTATTTCTCCATCGCGCTGGTTTCCTCCAACCCCACCATCCCCACCACGGCAAACGAGACCCTTACGGGCTATGACACGATTCGCGTCAGCTCCGAGGGCGTTGCTCCTGGTGTTGACCTCGGCAAGGCCGACCCCGCGAAGGACTGGGCAGGCGATGACATTCTCAGCGCCCCGTCCAACCCCTCCGCGACGCTGGCCGTCCCCGTCATCGACCACAGCGTTGCCGCCAAGAAGCTCAAGTACGGCAGCTCGAAGGTGGGCGTTGACGGCTCTTACGTCTTTGACGGCACCACGGATGCGTGGGTCGTTGTCGTGACCGAGCTTCACAACAACGCTGACGGCGAGCCCGCGCTCATCGACCGCATCGTCTATCCCAACTGCGTCCCGCAGGAGCTTGCCCTCGGCGCTCACAAGAAGGACGAGCTGATTATCGACACGGTGACCTTCAAGCCCCTCTACGACTCCACCATTGGCGGGTACTTCAAGGGCCTCGCACCTGTGGCGGTGAGCGCATAACATGGCAAACTTCACCATCTGTGCGCCTGAGCCCTTCGTGATCACCAGCAAGGTTTCGGGCAAGACCTACGAGATTCCGCGCGGCGTGGACATGAGCGCGGAGCAGATCGTAGAGGTGGGCCGCATCGCCAAGACCAAAGACGATGTCGAGAAGGTCAAGCGTGCCAAGGATTTCCTTCTTGGCCTTTGCCCCGAGCTTGCCGAAGAGCCTATCAGCGACGTTGGTTACATGGCTCTGTTCTCCGCGGTCTGCGAGAGCGGGATGGCATCAATGGGGGAATCCTAAGCGTCGCAATGGTTGTCGCTGACCATTTCGACGCATTGGACTTCGACCTGTTCGACAGATGGCGAGTGAGACTTCGTGACGTGCCCCTCAGCATAGGCTGGGGGGCCGTTGCTCTATTCATCCGCCACCTTCCACGCGACAGCGAGACCGCACGCGAGATGGAGCCGGTCTTGGAGTGGAGCGAAGAGGCTCACATGCTCGCGAACCTGCTTGACATACTAGGCCCCCTCTTCGTCCAGGACTACGCGCGAGTCCCGCGACCGGGCTTGGAACGACACGACAGATACGAGGGCGCAGCTGAGGTCTCGGAGGATGACTTCAACGCAGTCCTTTCCATATTCGACAAGGGAGGTGCAAATGGCTGACGCAGTAATCGGATCCGCGTACCTTCAAGTAATCCCGAAGATGGACACCAGCGGACTAGGCTCCACAGGCTCCGACGCTGGCGGCATTCTGGGCGACGCGCTGCAAGGCGGCATGCTCTCCAAGTTCACGGGTTTTGCCACGAAGCTCGCGGCGGTGCTCGGAGCTGCCGAGGTCGGCAAGCAGCTCTACGACCTCGGTCAGCAGGCTTTCGACACCTACGCCGACTTCGAGCAGCTTTCGGGCGGCGTGACCAAGCTCTTCGGCGATGACGCGGCCAAGAGCGTGGCGGCGAACGCCGAGAACGCTTTCAAGACGGCTGGCATGAGCGCGAACGAGTACATGGAGACCGTGACAAGCTTCTCCGCGTCGCTCATCAAGTCGCTTGACGGCGACACGGCAAAGGCTGCGGAGCTGTCCGACAAGGCAATCCGCGACATGGCCGACAATGCCAACACGTTCGGCACGGACATGGAGACGTTGCAGCGGGCATACCAGAACTTCGCACGTGACGACTACACCATGCTGGACTCGCTTTCCCTCGGCTACTCAGGCACGAAGGAGGGCATGCAACAGCTCCTTGCTGACGCCGAGGCCATCAGCGGAGTCCACTACGACATAAGCAACTACTCTGACATCATCGAGGCCATCCACACGATTCAGGAAGAGCAGCACATCGCGGGCACCACGGCTGCGGAAGCAGCTGACACCGTGAGCGGTTCGTTCGCGTCGCTCGGCGCTGCGTGGACAAACTTCCTCGGCGAGCTGGGCAAGGAGGACGCGGACATTGACGCGGTTGCGCAGAACCTTGCCGACACGCTGGTCAACGCATCGCGCAACGCGTTCGCGCTCATCGGGCGCATCGCGCAGAACGCCATCAAGTCCATCCCCAAGCTGTTCACCACGTTCGCCGCGTCCATCCTCAAGGCCATCGGCTGGGACAAGTTCGCCGCGGACACCATGAAAGCGTGGACGAACGTGCGGGCGAAGATTGACTCGGCGCTCAACGCCATCAAGTCTGCCGTCGTTGACAAGTTCAACGCGGCGAAGACAGCAGCACTCAACCTGTGGAACGGAATCCGCGACGGCATCTCCAACGCCATCAACTCCGCGCGGAACATCGTGAGCGGTGTTGTCAGTAACATCGCGGGCATCGTGAGCAGCGTGTTCGGTGCCGTGCGCAGCACCGTGGCAAGCATCTGGAACGGCATCACCAGCGCCGTGAGCAATGCCGTCAATGCCGTGCGCAACACGATCAGCAGCGTTTTGGGCGGCATCAGCGGAACCGTTAGCGGAATCTTCAACGCGGTTAAAAACGCTATCAGTGGCCCGCTGGAAGCCGCTAAAAGCGTAGTTTCTAGGATTGTTGGTGCCATTAAGAGCTTCTTTAATTTCTCAATCTCGTGGCCCCACATCCCCGTGCCGTACTTCTACATCAACCCGCCCGGCTGGACTATCGGCGACCTGCTCAAGGGCTCCATCCCGTCACTTGGCGTGGGCTGGCATGCCACGGGCGGCATCATCGAGAACGCCGAGCTCATCGGCGTGGGCGAGAAGGGAACCGAGCTCATCTGGCCTGCCTATGACC
>CACXZL010000032.1 GCA_902772085.1 uncultured Coriobacteriaceae bacterium
CCAATAGCCATGTCAGAATACCCGCTGAAGTCAAACAGTATCTGGAAAGAATAAGCGACCGCCCCCAACCAGGCAAATCCACATGTCAGATCGTCTGCAGCGAATGCCTTATCCGCGACAATGGCAAATAAATTCGCCAAAAGCATCTTCTTGTTAAATCCAATCAAAAAGCGATAAACTCCATCAGAAAAGGACTCGAAGGTCACCGCCACGCGCGATCTTGCGACCTTCATCTATG
The DNA here is from genome assembly GCA_902772085.1 of uncultured Coriobacteriaceae bacterium. Taxonomy (GTDB): domain Bacteria; phylum Actinomycetota; class Coriobacteriia; order Coriobacteriales; family Atopobiaceae; genus RUG440. Next base: position 239 of record CACXZL010000032.1, read on the forward strand.
CCGTGGCCGACGAGTCGCCGTTGCGCGTGGATAGCCAATGGGGCTTCTTGGGCTGGCTCCGGGACTGTGGATTTGCAGTCAACGAGCATGCCGCACGCTGCACGAGTGCCGCCGAGGTTCACGCGTTCTGCGAGAAGGCCCTCGCCATGCGCGAGGAGCTCGATTACGACATAGATGGCGTCGTGGTGAAGGTCGACTCGTTTGCCCAGCAGGATGCCTTGGGCTTTACGGCTCGTGCGCCTCGATGGGCGATTGCCTTCAAGTTCCCGCCAGAGGAGAAGCGTACCGTCTTGCGTGAGATACGCATTCAGGTGGGGCGTACGGGCGTGCTCACGCCGGTGGCTGAGTTTGACCCCGTGAACGTGGCGGGCTCCACCATTGCTCGTGCCACCCTGCACAACATAGACGAGATCCGTCGCAAAGACGTGCGCGTGGGAGACACCATCGTGGTGCACAAGGCAGGCGACGTGATTCCCGAGGTGGTGGGGCCGGTGACCGACGGCGAGGAGGGGCAAGCTCACGACAGGCGTGCGCAGTGGGAGATGCCCGAGCTGTGCCCGAGCTGTGGAAGCCCCGTCGTGCGCGAGGAAGGCGAGGTGGCTTATCGCTGCATCTCCATCGATTGCCGCGCGCAGGCGGTGGAGCGCCTCATTCACTGGGGAAGTCGCAATGCGATGGACATCGACGGGCTCGGCGAAGAGATCGTGCGGCGCATGGTGGACCAAGGCGTGCTCAGGGACGTGGCCGACTTCTACGACAGGCTCACGATGGAACAGCTGGCTGCCGTGAGCACCGGCAGGCAAAACAAAGCCGGCGAGGACATCGTGGTGGGCAAGGTCGTCGCAAAGAAGATCATGAAGCAGGTGGAAGAGTCACGCGACCGGGGGCTGGGCCGTGTGCTCTTTGGCATCGGCATCCGCCATGTGGGAGCAAACGTGGGACAGGTGCTCGCCCAGCATTTCGGCTCGCTGGAGAAGCTCTCGCTTGCGAGTGAAGAGGATATCGCGGCGGTGGAGGGCATCGGACCAAAAATCGCCACGAGTGTTCATGAGTTCTTTGACACGCCGCAAAACGTCGCGGTGCTAGAGCGTCTGCGCGCGACGGGCGTGCGGCTTACGGAGGAGCAGGCGGTCGCAGCAGACGCGCCGCAACCGCTTGTCGGTCTCACGTTTGTGCTGACGGGCTCTTTGGAGCGATTTACGCGCAAGGCGGCGGGCGATGCGCTCAAGGCGCTTGGCGCCAAGGTGACGGGGTCGGTATCCAAGCGGACAAGCTACGTGGTGGCAGGTGCCGCAGCGGGCAGCAAGCTCACGAAAGCCGAGCAGCTCGGCGTGCCCGTGCTGGACGAGGATGCGCTCGGAAAGATACTCGAGACGGGAGAGCTGCCTGCGTAAAATTCCCTGCTCCGAAAGGAGCGTCAAATCCGTAAGGCGCCATGGAAAGCGCATAGTGCGAAACAAAACCTTCCCGACCGCGTACGATAATCGCCAAAGAACGTACACGGGAGGGAAGGTTTGTTGCCAAAAGAATACACGCTGATTGTGGGACGTGTATACGGCCGCACTCGAGAAAGCGGGCCGCTCCGGCAGCCCTAGTGAGGCGTTCCATTAATTAACCTGTAACACTCATGAATTAGGTACGCTACTCTGAATTCTCTGACGGCAACGACAGAGCCGTGGGGTCAATCCCGAGCTTCTTGCAGAGTGTCCTGCCTTCCTCTACATCGGCACACTCTGCCAGCCGTCAGGCGACCGGCAGGCTTTCACCTTCCAATATCTCGCCAGCGCCTGGGCTACAGCCTTGCGAGCCTCTCCCTCACTTCCGCGGTCAGCGGACCACGCCAGCGACGAAACGTCCACCTCGACGACGTCGGACCTTCGCCCCCTCGGCCCGCTCCGCGAGGCTGACGCTTGGCACGAGCCCCTCCGGCGTGATCTTGTCGAGGCGGCGTCCGGAATGCTTACGGCTCCGCCTTGTCTCGGGATCGTAGACGTTTCCCCTCTCGTAAAGACTCGCGGGACGTCCCACTGGGTCAGTCCCGCAGAGAAGCGGCTGCTCGGGCAGCCCTTATTAGCTTGAAGAGATCATTTCGGCCTGCCGCGCGGGCCCGTCGATCATTTGCCCCTCGCGCATGCGGGGAGCGCCAGGCCCCTCGCCCGTCGTCGTGTCCGCTTGTGCACACGGGGCATTCGGTGGTGTGCACAAACGGACAAGAGCGGTGCCATTCTGCCGGTTTCGTGTCCGACTTTGCACACGCGTGGGCGCCCCGTGTGCACAAGCGGACACGCCCCGTCGTCATTCGCCGCGCGAGCGTCCGCTTGCGCACACGGCCGTTCCGGTCGAGCGCATATGCGGATGTGTTGGCCGTGGCTCCGCGCCGGTACCAGTGGCGTCGTGGTCTGTCTGAGACGGGGCCGCGTCATGCTCGCATGATGGAGCGTTCCAAAGATAACCGAGCGTTACGCATGCTATCCCAGACGCCTTCGCCCTGGGAGGTCCGTACATGCAGCCCAGTTATTTATGGAACGATTCGCTTGTTGCCTTGGACGCGATTTCAGCTGCCGTAAAGCCATCTCGACCGTTTGTGAAGCGGGCAGCCCTTTAAGCAGGGCTAAAGGTTCAGGTCTTACATTCTTCTCAACGAAAGGCACATGCCAAGGAGATGAGAAGAATGGTCCAGCTTACGTTCAAGCGCTATGAAATCAAATACCTGCTCACCAGCGAGCAGAAGAATCGTCTGCGTATTCTTATGGACCGCTATATGGTGCCTGATGAATGGGGTCCTTCCACGGTGTGCAACGTGTACTACGACACGCCTTCTCGACTGCTCGTGCGGCGTTCCGCGGAGCATCCCGACTACAAAGAGAAGGTGCGCGTGCGTAGCTATGGCATCGCAAAGCCTGACGCCCCGCTTTTTGTCGAGCTGAAGAAGAAGTACGACGGCGTGGTGTACAAGCGTCGCTGCACTATGGACGTGCAGCGTGCGACCGACCTGCTGGCAGGCAAGGGCGATCCCCAGACCCAGATTGAGCGTGAGCTCGACTTCACCTGCAAGCGCTACGGCGGCCTGGAGCCGGCGTTCTTCATCGCATACGACCGCGAGGCGTTCTATGCGCGTGACGACCACGAGTTCCGTATGACCTTCGACCGCCGCATACGCACCCGCAACACAGACCTTCGCTTGGACCTAACCGACGAGGCCGACCAGTATCTCGATGACGACCTCACGTTGCTCGAGGTGAAGGCAGGCGGCGCGATCCCGCTGTGGCTGGTGAAGTTCTTCTCTGCCGAGGGCATACGCAAGGTGAGCTTTTCCAAGGTCGGCATGGCGTGGCAGCGCGTCATGGAGTCGGACCTAATCCAACTGCGTACCCCCGAGCTTGCCGAAGCCGTATGGGACAGGCGCGGGCGAGTCGTGGGCATTCCCGCGACATGCGCCGCCGTTGCATAGCTGTTGTTCGAGAATCGCGAGAAAGGAAATGCCATGTTTGATTCTCTCTACGCCACTACCTCCACGACCTCGATCGAACTCTTACCGCTGCTGACGAGCATCGCCGCTTCCCTTGCACTGGGCTTCGCCCTTGCGCTGGTGTATTGTTTCCGCAGCAGACACACCAAGAGCTTCGTGATGACGCTCGCCATACTCCCTGCCATCGTGTGCGTGGTGATCGCCATGGTGAACGGCAACGTCGGTGCCGGCGTGGCCGTGGCAGGAGCGTTCAGCTTGGTCCGTTTCCGCAGCGCCCCGGGATCTGCACGAGACATCGCGTTCATCTTCCTTGCCATGTGCGTCGGTCTGGTGGCAGGCATGGGGTATATCCTCTGCGCGGCAGTCGTGACGGCGGTGCTCTGTGTGGTGATTCTTGCCTACCAGGCTATCTCGGTGGGGCCGCTTGGCGAGTCGGCGGACCGCTCGGTGCGTATCACCGTTCCGGAGGATTTGGACTTCTCGGACCTGTTTGACGACATCTTCGATCGCTACACCACCTACCACGAGCTCGTGACCGTCAAGACGACAAACATGGGCAGTCTGTACAAGCTCATCTACAACGTGGGCCTGCGTGACCTCTCGAAGCAGAAGGCGCTCGTGGACGAGTTGCGCTGCCGCAACGGAAATCTGGAAATCGCTATCGCACATCAGGAGTCTGGAAATGACGAACTCTAACAAGCCCAATCTCGTGCCTGTAAGCGCATCGCAATTCTTCATGCGTGCCACCCGTGCCGTCGTGTGTGCGGGAATGGCCGGAGCGCTCGCCCTCTCGCTCGCCGCTTGCGGGTCAAGCGCCACCTCAAGCACCACCTCAAGCACCACCGCTCCGTCGACGTCTGCGGGAGATGCGGCGCAGGTCAACGGCGAGGGCAGCATCGAGGTCATAGAAGACGGTGCGAAGAGCGATGGAACCAACGTAAACATCGCTGAGTTCTCCATCGACACGTCGGGATTGTTTTCCAAGCGCGACCTCGACGCGAGCTATAGCAAGGACAAGGCCACGATCGTGACGCTTGCAGATGGCGGGAGCAGCGTATCTGGTGATGGCGCGAGTGTGGACGGCTCGACGGTGAGCATCACGGCGGCCGGAACTTACGTGCTGAGCGGGTCCCTCTCGGATGGGCGCGTGGTCGTGAGCGCGAAGGACGACGACAAGGTTCAGATCGTTCTGGAGGGTGCGCACGTCACGAGCTCTACCGGCACCGCGCTTTACGTGAAGAACGCCGACAAGGTATTTCTCACCTTGGCCGAGGGCAGCAACAATGCGATAGGTTCGAGCGGTGCCGCTACCACGGAGGACGACCACACGCTCGATGGTGCCATCTTTGCCTCGGATGACCTCACGATCAACGGTACGGGGTCGCTTGTCGTGACGAGCTCCGCGGGGCATGGCATCGTGGGCAAGGACGAGCTCACGCTCGTGAGCGGTGCCATCGAGGTCACGGCTTCAGGGACTGCCATACAGGGTAAGGACTGCGTGGCCGTGAAGGACGGCACCTATACGCTCAAGGCGGGAACGGATGGCATTCACGCCGAGCACGACTCGAACGGAGCGAAGGGATTCATCTACGTGGCTGGCGGCACCTTCGCCATCGAGTCCGGCAAGGATGGCTTGGACGCGAGCAACGACGTGTTGGTGGACGGCGGTTCGTTTGAGGTGAGTGCAGGCGATGACGGCCTGCACTCCGAGTACGACCTCGCGATAAACAAGGGCATGGTGCGTGTGACGAAGAGCTACGAGGGGCTTGAAGGCTCCACGGTCTCCGTAAACGGGGGAGACGTGGACGTGACGGCAAGCGACGACGGTATCAATGCGACGGGTGTGCCGAGCAGTACGAACGCAGACGACACGTCGGGCGCCGCCTCGCAGAATGGCATGCAGAACGGACAGACGCAAGACGGTATGACGGGCGGTCCCACGGGCGGCGCGGCACCCATCGCACGAGATGACGCAATGGGTGGAACCGCGCAAGGGAACGAGAGGGGCCAAGCTCCTGACGGTGGTGTGCCAGATGGCGGTATGCCTGGAATGCGTGGCGGTGACATGCCTCCCGTCGGGGAGGGAAGCCAGGGCCAGATGCCCATGGACGGTAACGGGCAAGGACCGCAAGGCGGCGATTCACAGGGTCAGATGCCCATGGGTGGCAATGGCGACGGCGCGGGCAACCGCTTCATGGGTGGCGGTGATTTCGAGAACGACTCGACGGCGCGTGTGACCATAGCGGGCGGCAAGCTTACGGTCACTTCCGGTGGTGACGGCATAGACTCAAACGGCGCCCTCGAAATAACTGGCGGTGAGACGTACGTGAACGGTCCAACGAGTGATGGGGATGGTCCGCTCGACTATGCGGGAGAGGCCACCGTCACGGGCGGAACCATCATCGCAGTGGGGTCCGTGGGCATGGCTGAAGGCTTCGGTTCTGCTTCGACTCAAGGATCCATGACCGTTTCCGCATCTGGCAACGCCGGAGACCTTGTCGAGCTCAAGGATTCTTCCGGTAAGACTCTTGCAAGCTTTACCCCAAACAAGAGCTATGGCTGCATCATCGCAAGCGCGCCTGGCGTCACGCAGGGGGGCACGTACGCTCTCGCCCATGGCGGCGAAACCACCGAAGTGACGCTCGACAGCATAGCATACTCGAATGTTCAGTCGTTTGGCGGTAAGGGCGGATTCCATCAGGGCGGCGGTGGCATGCGAGGCCAAAATGTCCAGAATGGACAAGACACGATGGTGTAGCGACCAACGGGAAACCTGATGATTATTGGCTCTTCGAACGTCACGGTCTCCGTCAACGTGGCGACGCCTTCAGGTCTGTCGAGATGGGCGAGTCCGGTCGACGTGAGCTCCGCGCTCGCCTTTGACCCGGGTACCGGCGCCGCCCACGCGACGGTGGAGACGAGAGCGGCAAGCGCGACCACCGCCACTGTCCATGCCTTCCCCGGCGCCCACGCCCTCGCCCTCGATGTATCTGCATACGGATTGATGCCCATGGCGGCCCCCTTGGTGCTTAGCCTTTTCGTCGTCTGCGAACCCCATGCGGGGTGGAGATTTCCCGCGCGTGCGCCCATGGCCCACACGATAGCAGTTTGGGCCGTGTCCTGTGAAGCGGTTGGGGATGCTTCGGCACGGTTGATTTGCGCGGTTTGGTAGAATCGTTCCGCCCGCATGTGCCGGGAGAGCGTGCGGCTTATCGCGAAGGGAGGCTCGGCACATGCCACTGGAGAAGTTCGACGACGCTCTGAGGGAGCGCTTGCTTGGCTGTCGTACCATCAACGATGTCATCCGCGCCCTCAAGGATGCTGGCGTAGAGGTCGGCGACGGCGAGGTTGCTGCCATCGCCATGGCGGTGTGCGGGATTGACTCGGGGGACGGGTGGCTGTCAAATAGCCAAGCGAGTGCCTAAAGCATTCTGTTGCGACCATCTTCTTGGGAGAACACCCTTTAATATGGTATAAATATCCCATAAACGTGGGATTGGAGGATGACATGCAGATGGTTCCCGTGAAGGAGCTCAAGGACGCGGCGAGAATCTCGCGCCTCTGCCACGAGTCCGGAGAGCCGGTGCACGTGACGAAAAACGGCTACGCCGATATGGTGATCATGAGCGCGGAGGCTTACGAGGCAATGGAGGCGCAGGCCAGGGTCGGGCGTACGGTTGAGCTCGTGCAGGAGGGCATAGACGCCGTGTCGCGGGGCGACTGCCGCGACGCCCTCGAGGCCGTCGCGTCGCTGCGGGACAAGTATGGCCTATAGCGTGGTCATCGCCGGTCCGGCTGAGCGCGACCTCGACCAAGCGCTAAACTACATCGCCAACGTGCTCGCTGCGCCCAGTGCCGCCGCCTCGCTGCTCGACGAGTTCGAGCGGTTGCTCGTCCACCTCGCGGACAACCCCAGCCTGTTCGGCGTCGACTTCGACGTGAGCGAGGCGGATGCCGCGCGAGTCCGCCACTGCATGGCAAAGGGCTACGAAATCTACTACCAGGTCGACGAGGCCAATCACCGCGTCCTCGTCCTTGCATTCCTGCATGGCTCCCGCGACGCCGTGCGAATCATGACTCAGCGTGTCTAAGCTATGAATGCTGAGAGTCTTGTTTGTGCTCTGTGCGCAGAGCTTGGCAATATGCGTAAAGATTTTCTGCTGTAGGTCGTGGTTTTGGTTTTTCCGGCTAAAAAGAACCTAAACAAACGGAGATGCGACGCAGAAATGCTTATCCTCTCCACGTGATGACGTTTCATGTGATACGGTTATAGATATCCGTGAAAGGGAGAGGGGGTCATATGGGTATTCTTGAAGGATTCGTCCTTCTTGTGTGCGGGCTTTTTGCAGGCGTGCTCGCTACCGTGTATGACGTCTTCGCCGTTGGCGGGGCTTCGTTTTTGTCTCACTTTGCCCTTTGGGTCGTATTGAACGCGTTGGTGGCCGTACATGTGGAAAGCCGTTTGCGGGCGATCCTGTGGGCCATACCTTTCAACCTGGGCTATATCGAGGGATACTTCATCAGTACCGTCATGACGTTCGAGTACTATACGAAATCGACTATGGTGCCTTTGGCTGCCGTGGCCCTGATATCGCCGCTTCTTACATACGCTTTGTGGACGGCACGTAAAGAGAAGAACGTCTATGGTCGTCTCCTTGCCGTGGCAATTGCGGTGGGTACTTCGGTTGCGAGCTATCTGATAAACGGTGAGCTTGACGTGTACACGGTGGTCATGAGTGTAATCCTGCTCCTCATTCTCACGGTTTTGCCGGTGCGTCAGCTGAAAGTCACGCGCTCGGAGCGTGTGCCAGAGCCACAGCCGGCAGTCGTTGAAGAGGGCATGGCTGCCGTGGACGCAGCTGCGTATGATTCACAGGAAAAGAACGACCCTTCTCTCCGCCGCATTTCAGTAGTAGAGACTGAGCGCGTGCCTAGTGATGATGATAGCTTTCGCAGACAGAGAAAGCTGCGTGCCCGCCAACGACGAGAACAACAAAAACGGTTACGAGAAGAGCAGAGACGCGAGGAGTTGGAGCGTGAGAAACGTAGGCGCAAGTCCGTTGAGCAACGGCGATCCCGCCAAGAAAGACGCAGCGACGACGATGCGCCGACACCTTCCGCACCTGGTATCCCAAGCACGCATGGGATGTCTACGCTTGGCACCGTGAGACCTGCGCGCCGTAGCACACGCGGGTAGCATCCCGTATCATTTCCCGAAGCCGCCTGTGCTGTAACATGGGCGGCTTCGGTTTTATTGAGTCGGCTGAGGCTCCAAAAGAATGCGCACAGACCTTCGTGCGTAATACCTGCTCGGTGCTTTGCAGGCAGTCTTCACAACGCTCGCTCATTATGATGGATATGATGGAGTGTTTGTTATTCGAACGTGCCGAGATAGTTTATGCCACCTATCATAGCCTCGAGTCGCTCTTGGTCGCCTTCCACGAGGCGCTTGGAGAAGACGGGCCAAGCCAAAAGGGCATCGTGGAAGAGGTCGGGAAAGCTCGCAATGGAGACCTCGCCGGTGGCAGGATCCTTCCAAGCATGATGCTCTAGGTTCGCAAACGTGCAGTCGCTGTTTGTGACGACGGGATGGGCTTGGGCAAGGAGGCGAGAATAAGGACGGCTCAGCTTCTCGATGCGCGCGAGCAGCTGTGGGAGGCGGCTTGCAGGAGGATCGATGACGCGATAGACGAGCTGGTAGTTCTTTACGGCGAGACCATACTCTGCCGCACCGACCGATATGCCAAAGACCTCCCAAGCCACTTGAGAAAGCATCGCCCCGCAAATGCGGTCTATGCGGCTGGTCCGCGCGAGGGCCTGAGTGCATGGGACGTCAAGCACCGTCATGTTGCGCTTTTCCCAAAGCATCCAGCTATCGAGCTCGGCCTCTATGATTGCATGGATCTCCTTGGTAGCTACCTGAAGCGATGGGTCGGCTGCGATGATTTGCGACTGCAACGCGTATATGAGGGGATGACATAAGCGATCCAACACATAATGCGACGCCATGCCGAGTGCAAATGCTCGCGCCACCGACTTGTCTTCGTCGCGCACATGGCTGACGCAAGACCGCAACGCCATGAGAGCCCTACCCACCTGCTGGGAATGCATGTGATTGGCAAACTGGCGGCATCTCCTCGTGACCATGGGGCTTGTGCTGAAGCGCGACCAGAATGGGTCGGTGCCTTGATTGCCAATGAGGAAAGCGAGGAGGTCTTCTTGGCCGGTCAGGATGCCTTCGGGAAGTAGCGCGGAAGCGTCTTCGCCAAAGATATGATGCGTTATGATTGCCGGCATTTCCGTTCACCCCTTAAGTCATGGACGTCACCGTATTGTGGAGCGCTGTTTACCGTAAACAGATTAGCGTATTTGTAGGCTTTGTGGTGAAAATATTTCCGAGGGGAGCTGATTGTATATGACAAGCAGAACAAACGGACCGGTTTTTGCGCGTACGAAACCCATCATTCTTCTTACGGGTATCGTTATGGTCATCCTTGGGGTAGTCGTTTTGGTGAACCCCATAGGCGCCGCGGAGGCCTTGACTCGTATAGTTGGCTGGGTATCCGTCGTGTATGGCGTCATTACGCTGGTGAATGCCATCAGGAGGGGCAATCCCCTGAAGGAGGCCCCTGGCGAGCTTGGACTGGGCATCCTCGCAACGGTGCTCGGCTTGGTCATGGCGTTCTATACGGGCGGCGTCGTGACGTTCGTTTACGTATTTATGGGCGTTATGATACTGGCCACGGGACTTTTGGACATCATAGAGACGAAGCGATTTCGCGATGACCGCAGCCCTATAGCCTTGCCAGCGACGGTATCGGGCGTCATCACGGTGCTTCTGGGAATCATCGTTATCATCGCCCCAATGTTTTCCGTTGCCCTCAGCATGCTCTTTGCAGCCGTTGCCCTCATCGTAGACGGCATCACCGAAATCATCTTCGGCCTCGGCATGTAATCTCCCAGTCCCGTACCCTCGTGGCCTGCCCC
>CACXZL010000033.1 GCA_902772085.1 uncultured Coriobacteriaceae bacterium
GTTGCCCGCCTTCACGTTGAAGGTTTCCTGCATTCCCGTGTTTGCGTGGGCCGCGGTGATGGTGACGTTCTCCGCATCCTCGCCATTGCCAGCCAACAGGAAATCGGTTGCTGGGGCGTAGGAGGTGTAGGCGTAGTTCCGGATGTCTGAATAATTACCACCCTGCTTGTAGTCTATGGAGACGCTGTCCGGGTCGCTTGAGCTCCATTGCATCTTGTCCGACAGCATGCCCCAGACGCCCGCGCCGTAGTTGGCGGAGACGATCTTCTGGAAGCTCATGTCTGTTCGCAGGGACGTAAAGTCGTCGAACGTGAGCTGGTGGTTACTGTCTGTGACGCCGTAGTTCTCCAGCTTGCCGTGATTGTCCATTACGACGGTGGTGCCGTCGGCGACCTCGCCGGTTCCGCCAGTGGTGCCGCCGGTCTCTCCCGGGGCGACGTCCTCGACGATGATGTCCAGCGCGTCCTTGTTGTAGACGGTCAGCAGCATGGAGTCCACGCTCCACGCCTCGCTCTCTGACGCGTCGCTGCTGCGGGCATAGACCGTGATGGTGTAGACGTCCTTCAGCCCAGCGGGGGCTTCCGCAGTGAAGTTGATCACGCCACCGGTCGCAGACTGCCTGCCGCTCACCGCGTCGCCGGACTTCTGGATGGTGTATTCCACCGCGGCGTTTGCCGGGGCGACGGTGTAGCCAATGGCGGGGATGTTGTCGCAGGTCACATAGTAGCTATCCAGCTTGTTCAGCGTCACCTTGGCGGGGGAATTCTTTGCGCTGAGGTACGCCGTGGCCGAGAAGTCGTTCGCGGGGATTAACTCACTGCCCTCGTATCTCGTCTCGATCACCACGGCGTAATGGCCGGCGTCGGGAATCTGGTCGCCGGGAACGGTGACGTGGGTGACGGTTTTGGCGGTGGTGCTGGGGAAACTCGCCGTCCAGACCGGGTCGCCGGTCGGCGTTTCGTTCGCGTCGCTCACGCGGTAGAGCTTCGCGGTAAAGGCGGTCTCCTTGCCCTCCGTCGCGTTTCGGGCCGTCACGTTGGATGAGAACGCCACGTCGGTGTCTGTGCCCGTTAGGGTCGTGCGGACCTGGGACATGCTGGGGATGCGCAAATACGGCTCGACGCCATCAAGAACGGTGATGGTCGGGGTTTCCAGCGTGTACGCCTTCTCGGCGGAGCCGTTGCCGACCGTGAGGGTAAACTTGACCTGGCCGGTGTTGCCGGTAAAAACGATGCGCCCTTCGCCGGTGGTCGCATCCTTCTCTACCGTGGCGATCGCGGGGTCACTGCTCGTCCACGTGAAGTCCTCCGGCTCCGCGAAGTCGAAGTTCTTGCGGCCGCTAATCGAATAGCCCAGCGTCAGCTCCTCCGGCAAATCCGCGCGGGCATTGCCTTTTATCGCGTCGTATAGCTCCTGGTTCGCCGTAATCTCCACATCGTACTGGTTTGCGGGATTTTCCGCATCTCCCACCAGCACATAGCCGCTGTCTGTATGGATGAAGCCTTGATCTGCCGTATCCCACGTTCCGCCTCGCTGGATATACTTCGCAGCATCAAAACACATAGAGCCCTTGACGTAATACTCCCAGCTCACACCTGGGAAGATGGGGGCGTCGGGCCTTTCCGTGCCGTCGAACACGGCATCCTCAGGTTTGCCTACCCCGCTATCCCACGCGGGCAGATACTCGGCCGTATCGACCGATACGAGCTCCGCGTCTAAAAACAGCTGCATTCTATCCTTGCGAAGCGCGGGATATGTATTCATGGCCGGTCTGAAGCGCGTGGCAAGCGCAACGCCCTCCTGACCGCCACTGTTGACCAGATAGACGGGGTAGCGCGTCTTGCCCCCGTTGCAGGAGAAGTATGCGCCCGCAAGATAGTAGGTCGCCTCGCCGTCGGAGTATCCGGGCACAGGCAGTTCAAGCGCCTTGCCAATTTCCGCCGCTTCGTTGACGACCCAAGTCTTGTCTGCGCCAGACTTGAACGGGATCATCACGGTCACGATCTGCTTGCCCGTTTTGTCGTCGCTAATACCGCAAATGGATTTTCCCATGTCTAGGCTGCCTCGAACATCGGAGACAAGGGTAACGCCCTCCTGCGGGCCAAAGCTCTCGGAAGGGAAGTCGCCATCAACGTCCATGGTTTTGTGTTCTATAGTGTACAATCCGGAAAGCCCGGTGACGTTGATCGTCGCTGCGTCTGGAGCCTTTACGGTATAACCGAAGGTAAGCTTCTTGGTCCAGGCCCCCTCTTCATCCAAACACGGGCAGCTTGTGCCGTTGGCCATCAGCCGGCAGGAACCTGCCCATACGTATTCGTTCAACGTAACCGTAATCGGCACGATTTCGCCGCTGTAGTACGTCCCTTGCGGGATATTGATGTCCTCCACCCGAGCCTTTCTCGCAAATTCGCGCCAGCAGTGCATGTCGAGTTTGCTCAGGGCAATGTCCGGGGTACTCGTCCACGGCGGCAGATCGTCGTCAGATGTTTGCCCTATTTGATCCCGCAACATAGCTTTATGCAGTCCTACAACCATCCACACCTCCCCTTTTGCAGAGACAACATCCATCGGGTTGGTTGTGTAGCTGCCATTCTCGAAATCTGTGGTGCCGTCTGGTTTATCTGAACTCTTTTTTACCAAGGTCGCACCGCTGACCAAGCATTTATTGTCTGTGCTCATAGCTCTATTCGTATCGTTTCGAATGGTAAAAACATTGTCAGACATTCTGAGAAATTTCGACTGATGATAATACAAGTGGAAGTTGTCCATCCGCTGGTTTTCATAGGTAATAACTGGTTCGCCACCGACCTCCGCATCTGGGGATACCAGATATACCGTGCAATATAAATTTCCGTTCGCTTTGTCCAACAGTGGTGTTATGCGAGCTATCGATATATTTTGTGGTAAACCCGTGAGCCTTTTGACATACCATCGTTCGTAGTTGCCCTGATAGTTCTTCACGTCATATTTGGTAAACTGATCGGCCGTGAGCGTTGGCATACTGTATTCTCCGGTTGATACTGCGATTTCCGCCTGATCATCCCTGTAGCCCTGGATTACATGGCTCCAGCCGGTAGTGCCGCCCGCAAAAATAGCGTTCTCGATGTTCGACGCACTAAACACAGCATTCGCACGTTTGAAGCGCCACAAATCGCCGCCCCTATCACCGGGAACCTGCAAAGGGATTACCTTAACTCCCCCGTCATCAGCAGCCCATGTTATCGTGCCACTTAGGCTTTGGCTGTTGTTCATTACACTGCTGACAATCTTCCAGTCGAAACTTACATCACCAGGTTGCTGCCTGTTCAGCCTCGCTTCGATAGCACTATTTGCGTAGCTGTAGTTAAGAGATACCGTATTGCCCGCCCCAACGCCATCATACTCGTCAACAGAGTACCAAAACGTAGTTCCAGATTCGCTAGAGGTGAAGGAATGAGCCTCCTCATAGCTCTCGCCGTTGATGCAAGGCGCCACGTATTTGCCATCTTGCGTACGCACCTTGCCGCTATCGCTGGCATCGGCAGGAATAGCTTCGGCGATGGCGGGATCGCGAATCAGAAATTTCAACTCCGCGCCTAATTTGCTGAGATAATCGACAGAAATACCAGGCAGATTACTGAAGTAATCACCCAATTGGATTTCTTCATTCAACAAATCAAAGGTCATCTCATTGTGAGCAGTTTTCTGCGCAATTACCAACAGTCGCTTCACCTTATATATTTGTGTAATAAAATCTGAGCTGACAGAATTACCGTCGATGGTGAGCGAACCCACGGTTTCTCCGCGCTGGATGCGCTGCGCCACCGCGTCCAGCTCTGCGTCTTTGCCTCCCTCCTGCAAGACAAACTTGGCAACGAAGTTGCCGGCATTGTCGATGATGCCAGCAGCGAGGAAGGCATCCAGGTCCTTTTGCACGTCTTCGTATGATTGATAAGGCATATGCAGATTATAATTCATGTCGAAGACGGCGCGTACAATCGTTTCGTCCACCTCTTTTGAAGCTTCTGCCGGATCCTTCAGCGCTTTTTTCATCTGCCCAGCGAATTTGCTGAGAATATCGGCGGAAATATCAGGGAGACAATAGAAGTATTGATCCAATTTGGCATATTCATTAGCCATTTCCCGGTTGGTAATCCTACCAGTCTGGGCATATTGCTGCGTAACCACCAGCAGCCGCTTCACCATGCTGATTTGCGTTAGAAAATCTGGGCTGACAGAATTACCGTTTATGGTGAGCGAACCCACGGTTTCTCCGTCCTGGATGCGCTGCGCCACCGCGTCCAGCTCTGCGTCTTCGCCGTCCTCCTTCAAGACAAACTCGGCAACGAAGTTGCCGGCAGAGTCGATGATGCCTGCACTGAGGAGGGCATTCAGGTCATTCTGCACGTCTTGGAATGATTGATAAGGAATATCCACATAATCCTTCGTGTTATAAAGGGCATTTACAATCCTAATGTCCACCTCTTCTTCTGAAGCGGCTGTCAACAGTTGGGCATCCTGCTCATCGCCCAGCGTCACCACACCGTTTTCGATGGTATCTGAGAGGTCGATACTGCCGTCCGCGATTCCCTTCACCAAGGCCTCCAGATTGGCAACGTGCTCGTCGGTGATCTCCACGTCTTTGTCGACCATCCTGAGCACCTCCAGCAGACTGTTCACCTGCTGAATCTGCGCGATCTGCTCCGTCGTGGCGTCGTGGCCGTTGACGGTGATCGCGCCGACCTCCTCGCCGCCTGCAATACGCTTCGCCAGCGCGCCCAGCTCGACGCCCTCTCCGTTCTCGCGCACGTCCAGCGAAACGAGGTTGCCGTCCCCGTCGATGATCCCGGCGTCGTAGAGGGCCTCCAGCTCCTCCTTTGCCCGGGTCTCGTCGCCGCCGTAGGCCTTCGCAAGGGACGACACCAGCGTGGGACTGACTCCCGCGGCCGCCATCGCAGCCAGCGCCGGCGCCGGCAGCATGCTGATCGCCATGACCAGCGAGAGGAACAGCGCCATCAGTTGCTTCATTCTTCTCATAGTTCTTCTCCTTCCTTGTTCTACATGGCCCTCAAGCCACTTACCGTTAAAAACCTGAGAAGATTAAAGGTTCTCATCTCAAGCACCGACTGCCCGCGCGGGTTCTTAACTCCCAGCAATGAGCATACGCTTAACATAACATAACATAACATTTCATATCGGCAATGGACTTTTTTCAACCCATGCTCAACGTCAACGTCTCGATGCGCACGCCTATCATCGAGGAGCTCGCCGAGAGAACCGGCCTTTCGCTCCTGCACTTCAACCTTACAAAGGGCGACGTCAAGGCGATCTCGGGCCGCACGCTGGCGATGTAGCAGGGGAAAAGAAAAAGAAGGCCCCCACCAGCGCAACAGCGGCAAGGGAACTTCGTAGCGCCACAAATGGGGGTCAAGTACTAAAGTTGGTTTGCATAACACATCCTTGGGATACCATGCCCTTGTTTGCCAATCGGAAACGTGAGATTCAAAAGGGGCACAAGCGTTTTTAGCAATTCACTACTAGGACGCCCTGGGCCAACGGTAGTCGGTATATGTTAGACAAAAATGGCCCGTCGAAACAATGTCGACGGGCCATTTCAGCGTATAGACAAAAGCAATACTTAGAGCTTGATCTCAATGTCTACGCCAGCGGGAAGGTCGAGACGCATAAGGCTGTCGACCGTGCCGCTCGTGGGATCAAGGATGTCGATAAGACGCTTGTGGGTACGCATCTCAAACTGCTCACGGGAGTCCTTGTCCTTATGTGGGGAACGAATAACCGTGTAGAGATTGCGCTCGGTGGGCAGAGGAATGGGGCCACTTACGCGAGCTCCCGTCTTCTGGGCCGTATCCACTATGAGCTTTGCTGATTGGTCCACAACCTCATGATCGTAGCCCTTGAGGCGGATCCTAATCTTTTGACTTGCCACTGTTACCTCCATGTGTGCGGGGCGGGTGAGCCCCGCCTAGGCTACGGATATTACTTAGGCGTTACCGCCGTGCTTGCTTACAATCTCCTCACGTACGGACTTAGGTACCGCCTCGTAGGAGTCAAATTGCATGGTGTAGCTTGCGCGACCCTGCGTTTGCGAACGAAGGTCGGTAGCATAACCAAACATCTCGCCCAGAGGCACCTTGGCCTTGATGACCTTGGTGTTTGAACGATCCTCCATGCCCTCAATCTTGCCACGGCGGGAGGAGAGGTTGCCCATAACGTCGCCCATGTACTGCTCGGGCGTCTCAACCTCTACCGACTCGACGGGCTCGAGAAGCACGGGGTCAGACATGTTCAGAGCCTTCTTGATGGCCATGGAACCAGCAACCTTGAAGGCCGCCTCGGAGGAGTCAACCTCATGGTAGGAGCCATCTACCAGCGTAACCTTGATGTCCTGCACCGGGTAACCAGCAATAACACCAGAGTTGAGCGCCTCCTGGATGCCCTTGTCCACGGACGGGATGTACTCCTTGGGCACTACACCGCCCACGGTAGCATCAACGAACTGATAGCCGGAACCAGCGGGCAGCGGCTCGAGGTCGATGACGGCATCGCCGTACTGACCACGACCACCGGACTGACGCACAAACTTGCCTTGTACGTGCTGGACAGCCTTGCCAGCGGTCTCGCGGTAGGCAACCTGAGGCTTACCCACGTTGCACTCAACCTTGAACTCACGACGCAGACGGTCCACGATGATCTCGAGGTGCAGCTCGCCCATGCCGGCGATGATGGTCTGACCGGTCTCGTGATCGGTACGAACCTGGAAGGTCGGGTCCTCCTCAGCAAGCTTAGCGAGGCCCACAGACATCTTCTCCTGCTCGGCCTTGGTCTTGGGCTCTACGGCAACGTCGATAACCGGATCGGCAAAGTCGATGGACTCAAGAATGATGGGGTTCTTCTCGTCGCAGAGGGTGTCGCCCGTCGTGGTGTTCTTCAGACCAACGCACGCAACTATGTCGCCTGCGAAGCAGTTGTCGCGGTCTACTCGCTCGTTTGCGTTCATCTCGAGGATGCGGCCCAAGCGCTCGCGCTTGCCCTTTACCGAGTTGTATACGTAGCTGCCGGACTCAGCCTGGCCAGAGTATACGCGGAAATAGGTGAGCTTGCCCACGTAGGGGTCGGTCATGATCTTGAATGCCAAGGCGCTGAAGGGCTCCTTGGGGTCGGCATGACGCTCGGCATCGTTGCCCTTGAGGTCTACACCGTCGATGGACTTTACGTCGAGCGGGCTCGGCAGGTAGTCAACAACAGCGTCGAGCAGCTCCTGAATGCCCTTGTTCTTATATGCGGAGCCCACGAACACCGGGTTCAGCTCTCCGGCAAGAACGCCCTTGCGGATGGCAGCCTTGAGGAGGTCAACAGGAATCTCTTCCTCCATGAGGGCGAGCTCCATAACCTCGTCATCAAAGTTCGATGCGACGTCGAGAAGCTCTTCACGCTTCTCCTGGGCCAAATCGAGGTATTCCTCAGGAATCGCATCGATCTTCTCAGGATAGATCATGCCCTTCGAGTCCTCTTTGAAGTCCCAAGCCTCCATGGCAACGAGGTCGATGAGGCCCCAGAACTGAGACTCTGCTCCCATGGGAATCTGCGCCGCGATGGCGTTTGCGCCAAGGCGCTCCCTCATGGTCTCGATGGCGTGGAAGAAGTCTGCACCAACGCGATCGTATTTGTTTATGAAGGCGATGCGAGGTACGTTGTAGTTACCAGCCTGCCGCCACACGGTCTCAGACTGGGGCTGCACACCAGCCACCGCGTCAAAAACAGCGACCGCACCGTCAAGAACGCGCAGACAACGCTCGACCTCGGCCGTAAAGTCCACGTGTCCCGGAGTGTCGATGATCTGGATGACGTGGTCACCCCAGAAGCAGGTGGTAGCGGCTGAAGTGATGGTAACGCCGCGCTCCTGCTCCTGAACCATCCAGTCCATCGTAGCGGCGCCGTCGTGCACCTCACCGATCTTGTGGGTCTTGCCCGTATAGTAGAGAATGCGCTCGGTCGTCGTGGTCTTGCCCGCATCGATGTGGGCCATGATGCCGATGTTGCGCAGGTTTTCGAGCTTGTACTTAGCTTTAGCCATAAATTAAAACTCCAAATCCCATCCGTCTTAGAAGCGGTAATGCGAGAAGGCGCGGTTGGCCTCGGCCATCTTGAAGAGGTCCTCACGGCGCTTTACAGAGGCGCCCACTTTGTTGGACGCATCGATGATCTCATTGGCAAGACGAAGAGCCATGGTCTTCTCCTTGCGAGCACGCGAGAAGTTCACCATCCAGCGAATGGCCAGCGTGGTGGCGCGACGGGAGTTGACCTCCATGGGCACCTGATAAGTTGCACCGCCCACACGCTTCGGCTTGACCTCGAGTTTGGGGCGAACGTTGTCGAGCGCCTTCTTGTACACGGCGAGCGGATCCTCACCCGTGCGCTCGGCAACAATATCGAAGGCATCGTATACGATGCGCTCAGCAATGGACTTCTTGCCGTCCAGAAGGACCTTGTTTATAAGCTGGGTCACCTGACGGTTGTTATACTTTGCGTCCGGCATGACCTCACGACGGACTGCTGCTGCACGACGCGGCATACTATTTCTCCTCTAACTCTTTCTAAACGATACTGGGTGCTGAGAGAACCTGGCAGCGACTACTTAGGACGCTTCGCGCCATAGCGGGAACGAGCACGCTTGCGGTTCTGCACGGCAGCGCAGTCGTATGCGCCGCGGATGATCTTGTAACGTACGCCAGGGAGGTCGCGTACGCGGCCGCCGCGGATGAGCACGATGGAGTGCTCCTGAAGGTTGTGACCCTCGCCCGGAATGTAGGCGGTAACCTCGATGCCGTTTACCAGACGCACACGAGCAACCTTACGCAGGGCGGAATTGGGCTTCTTGGGGGTGGTGGTGAATACACGGGTGCACACGCCACGCTTCTGCGGGTTGTGCTGGAGAGCTGCGTTCTTCGACTTGGACGCAACGGATTTGCGGCCCTGACGGACCAGCTGGTTAATGGTAGGCAAAGCGTTTCTCCTTCGTACCTATCGTGTCTTTGTATCGATAAAGGCAGCGCAGCACCACTACCTTGAATCAGCAGTAAGGTAATTTAACGCCCGCAAACGGTATTGTCAAAAAGCCACGGAACCGGGCGTATCCATCTTCATACGTTCAACACAGGTGCCACGCCCGCGCGCACGCCCCTCTTCGCGCTGCTCAGCGCTCGCTGCGCCCTTCGTTCGTTCGCCGCAGGTGCCGCGCCCGCGCGCACGCCCCTCTTCGCGCTGCTCAGCGCTCGCTGCGCTCGCTCGCTTCGCGAAATCGCGGCGCGAAGAGGGGCGTGCGCGCGGGTAACCTCGTGGGAAGCGAAGACTGAAATGAACCCCTTTTTAATATAGTGCGTTGTCTAGTTTTGTGGAGAGGCGGCTGCTTCAACGATCATGTTGTATACGTCTGCGCGCGTAACGCCGAATTCCTTCGCGAGTCGTTTCGCAAGACGTGTCTTTGACTCTCCCGACTCCAAGCCGAGACGCATAGACTCCTCAAGCGTTGCGCGGCCTTCGGACTCTGTAGAATCATTCTCCCCCTCTACGGGGCCTTCCACCACTATGACGCATTCGCCGCGCACCTCATCTCGCTCCGCAATGCACCGTGCAAGCTCGGGAGCCAGATCTCGAACGACCTCTTCGTGCAGCTTCGTGAGCTCCCTCACGAGCGCCACCCGTCGCAACGGCATCACTTCTGCTATGGACTGGATCGTAGCGAGCGCTCGGTGCGGCGATTCGTAAAACACAAGAGTTCCAGGCACGCAAGCAAGCTCGCGTAAGCGCTTCGCGCGAGCACCTGCCTTCCTTGGCAGGAACCCGTCAAAGAAAAATCTTGCACATGGAAGCCCTGAGGCGATGAGTGCGCAGGTCACCGCAGAAGGACCCGGCACCACTTCGAGTTTGACGCCACGCAAGAGCGCCGCATCGGCGAGCTGCTGACCGGGATCCGATATGCCAGGCATTCCCGCATCGCTCACAAAGGCTATGCGCTCACCATCCTCCACGCGGTCAATAATGTTCCGCACGCGCGAGGCCATCACGTTTTGGTCGCAACGCATAAGCGATACCTGAATGCCAAAGCGAGCCAGCAGCCTAGAGGTTACGCGCGTGTCTTCACACAAGAGCAAGTCGGCATCACGAAGCGTCTGCAAAACGCGGGGAGACGCGTCTTCGAGGTTTCCTATGGGCGTCCCCACAAGCGAGAGCACACCGCTGCGAGCATCACTCACCCTAGCATGCCCCTTTCAAAGCTCGCAAGTGCCACCCTCGAGTCCCATCCCGAGAGATGACCGCTCGTTTTCCAAGTCTGGAAGAACCACGCACGCAAATCACCAAAGGCCGCTATCTGCTCGGCGCAGTACACGCGCTCCAAGGCTATGCGACCTTCTGGAGTCATGAGCGAATCGGCAAACGGCAGCGCAGCAGACCAGGCACCCACCATCACTGGAAGCCCACTCCTCTCTGCCTTTCTGAGCATCTTGCGAGAACGCTCTACCAGCGCAGCAGCACCCGCGGGACCGGTGGCGTCCACATTGTCGGAGTAATGGTAGAGATGGCAATCGAGCCATACGTTTTGGTAACGACGCAATGCCATGAAGCTCTTCCACGCTCCCGGAACCCCCGCATCAGGCAGCACCACGCAGGG
>CACXZL010000034.1 GCA_902772085.1 uncultured Coriobacteriaceae bacterium
GGGATTTTGGCGGCGCATCCTGGTTGTGCGCGCAAATCGGCAAGCGGACATGTCGGCGTATCAGGTTCCGTTCCCATGCGGGCATCCGGCGCGGCTTGAGGTTGTTGCCATGGATGTCGCCGCGTCGCCTTCCGAGGCGCGGCTGCCGTGCGCTTTTCGTCACGGAAGACCACACGCCGGGCACGCGTCTGGTCTGTTTGTGTACACGGTAGGGACTCGTTCGGGAAAGTAAGTGTACACAGCATGACGGACGGGCGTCTAGAATGTGCGCGGTAGGGACCGAACTCGGACGGAGAACGTGACCGGTCTGGCGCCACGCCGGGAATGTGCACGGTGGAGACCGCTCCGTGACGAGAAGTGTGCGCGACGCCTTTCGTGGGGCGACATCACCTTCGTGCGTACGTCCTGCGCCGCATCCGAGATCTGGCCGAGCACCCGAGATCCGGCCGAGCACCCGAAATCCGGTCAACATGGCAAGAATGGATTTTTTACCCCCGCTCACTTCGAAAACGGCCTTCGGGTTTGAAATCTTGGGCGGGTTTTCTTATAGAGGCGGTATGGCACCCTATGTCTGCGCAGGTAGGAGGCTCGTCTGCGAAACCCTGGATTTTTCGAGCCGAAAAAATCAAACCCGAAGGCTGTTTTCGAAGTGAGTGGGCACAAAAAATACAGCCCTCACCATGACGGCCTACACCAGGCGATAGGTATTGTCAGGTACCAGTTCTCTTGACCGTCACTTTCCCGGAATCGCCAGGGCGCCGAGTTTGTAATCTGCTGGAATATCGTCTGGCGAGGAGTCTCCTGCTGGAATCGCGTTTGACGAGGCCCGGTCTGCTGGAAATGCGTTTCGCGAGGGTGAATCTGCTGGATTCCCGTTTCGCGAGGCTCGCCAAACGCAAAACCGACAGAATCGCCCTCGCCAAACGGAATACCGATCACACGGCCCTCGCCAAACGGGATTTCGACAGGAGCCTCCCCCGCCAAACGCAAAAGCGTCAGAAGCCTGGTGGCCGGCCCGTGAAACCTTGGCCGCATCTTTTGTTCCATAGAACATGAGCGCCACTTTTCTACAAGGGCTGCATCGCGTACAATAGCTTCTGTTTTTTTGGAAGGGGCTGCTATGGCAAAGAAGCGCGATTTTCTTGACGACATCATCGACATTCAGTCGGATCTGAATGCCATTTCACGCTCGGGCGACGACTTGGTGGGGCAGCTTACCGCCGATCCTGAGGACCAGCCCTTCTTTGACCCTGACGACTATCGCGAGCGCCCGCGCCCAAACTCCACCTTCTGTGTCGCTGCCGCCTCCGGTGACTCACAGGCTTGCCGACTCTGCATGGACGCCTGTCCAGTAGACGCCATCACCATTCACGGCGCATCGCTGCGCATAGAAGACACGTGCTGCAGATGTGGCCTGTGCGCGGCAGCGTGTCCTACCGAGACGTTCATCGTGCGCAAAAACGCACCGCTCGCACTGTACGACAATGTGGCGCGCGTGGCTGCGGCATACGAGCAGTGCTACGTCACCTGCCCTCGTGCCCTCGATCGTCTGCCAAGAGAAAACGAAATCATCCTGCCCTGCGTAGGTGCGATGCCGCGGGAGGTTTGGTTTGACCTCTTGTGCGACTTCTCCAACCTCAGCGTCTATCTGCCCTTGGGCGTGTGCGACGAGTGCAAGGTCGCTACGGGAGAGATTGCCTTCTCGGACGCGATAGCGGACGCCGAGGAATGGAGCGGCGAGTCGGTGGGGCTTGAGATTGACGAGGCCGATCTCACGCACAGTCAGAATCGCGCCTACAAGCGCAGCCAATTCGTGAGCAACATAACGACGGCAGGTACTAGGCTCGTGACGCGTGCAAATCCAGCGCTCGCAGGCGCGCAGGCAGTGGCAAATCGACTGAGCGCTCATTCCAAGCAGATTACTGAACTGCAAAAGAAGCTCGAGCAGGCGGTGGGCACGCAGAACGCCCAGAGCCGCCATCGTATGCTCACGCGCAAGAGAAGGCTCGTGTTGGCCGCTCTGCAGAAGTACCCCGATCTTGCGGACGAGATGTACCTCGAGTTCCCCCACATAGACGCCACGCTTTGCACGATGTGCGACGCGTGTTCGAAAGCCTGCACGATTCACGCGTTGGAGATGGACAAGTCCGGTTGCGTGACGGTGGAGCAGCCCTACTGCGTAAACTGCGGCGCCTGTGCCGTGGTGTGCCCTGAAGGTGCAATCCACATGCAAAGGGCTGATGTCTCGGAGCTTGTATTGCCCGACGAAGAGGCTGAGAAGCGTGAGCGTCAGCGTAGACGTACCGCAAAGCTGAAAGAGCAAGGGAAGGAAACGCTCAACAAAGGCCTTGATCTCTTGGAGGGCTTGGCAGAGGACAAATAACCGCTCGGCATCTGCTGGCGGTCTCAAACAAAGGAGTTACACATGGCGTTATCCATCGGCATAGTGGGTCTTCCCAACGTGGGCAAGTCGACCCTCTTCACGGCGCTCACAAAGAAAGGTGGCCTGGCGGCGAACTACCCCTTCGCCACCATCGATCCCAATGTCGGTATCGTAGATGTGCCGGACGCCCGCTTGCAGAAGCTGGCTGACATCGTGCATCCCGGACGTATCGTGCCCGCTACCGTAGAGTTCGTGGATATCGCCGGCTTGGTCAAGGGCGCGAGCGAAGGCGAGGGCCTCGGCAATCAGTTCCTTGCAAACATACGCAATACCGATGCCATCTGCGAGGTCGTGCGCTTCTTTTCCGACCCAGACGTCATACGTCACGAGAGCAGCGTGGATCCGCAGACGGATATGGACACCATTCAGACCGAGCTCGTTCTTGCCGACCTGGGCACGCTCGAGCGCGCCATCCCCAAGCTCGAGAAAGAAGCTCGGCGCGACAAGGCAAACGCTCCCCGTCTTGCCATCGCGAAGCGCCTGCAGGATTGGCTCAACGAAGGCCATCGCGCGGCGACGTTGGACATGACCGACGAAGAGCGTGCCGCTGCCCATGACCTCTTCCTCCTTACGATGAAGCCCATCCTCTACGTGGCAAACGTAGACGAGGACGCGTTGGGCGAGGAGCCGCCGTCCATTGACGGGGCGACGGTAGTGCCCATCAGCGCGAAGGTGGAGTCGGAGCTTATCGACCTTGAGCCTGATGAGGCCGCAGAGTTTTTGGCGGACTTGGGCCTCGAGCACTCGGGTCTTGAGACGCTTGCCCAGGCTGCGTATGACCTTCTCGGCTTGCAGAGCTACTTCACGGCGGGCGAGATGGAGGTAAAGGCCTGGACCGTTCGCAAAGGAGCCAAGGCACCCGAGGCGGCCGGCGTCATCCACTCGGACTTCGAGCGCGGCTTCATAAAGGCCGAGGTCGCGAGCTACGACGACTACGTGACGCTTGGCGGTGAGCAGGGCTGCAAGGCCGCTGGCAGACTGCGTATGGAGGGCAAGGAGTACGTCGTGCAGGACGGCGACGTGATGCACTTCCGCTTCAATGTGTAGGACGATTGCTCAGGTCGCTTATATGGTGGTACAACTACCTCAGTGTTTAGATGAGTAGACGCTGCTTTGAAGAGCCGGGGGATTTTTCCCTCGGTGCTTTTAAGAGGTGGGAGGCGAATCCTTATGATGTATCGATATCTGACGCTCAACGATGGAACGGAAGTCGTTCACTCCGATATCCTTCCCGATGGTCGCGTAAAGGTATTGTTTGAACGGCCTGACGCGGTCGATGGATTTCATGATGCAACGTGTTTCCTGCCAGACTACATGTGGGAAAACATTTCTGGTTTTACTGATGAAGACATGAGGCGTAATGAGCGACTGCTCAAGGAGGTAGCGCATATTATCATCGAGCTTGCGCAAGAGGGGGGATTCGAGCGTGCCTCAAGTTTTTAGGGTCGGTTCATACCTCGTGTACTTCTGGTCGGATGAAAGCCACCCGCTTGAGCCGATTCATGTACACGTTGCACAAGGCATCCC
Source organism: uncultured Coriobacteriaceae bacterium (assembly GCA_902772085.1). Classification (GTDB taxonomy): domain Bacteria; phylum Actinomycetota; class Coriobacteriia; order Coriobacteriales; family Atopobiaceae; genus RUG440. The sequence continues at coordinate 3,971 of CACXZL010000034.1, forward strand.
ACGTGAAAACGCGACTAAGGTTTGGATTACGAGCAAAGGCCATTGCGTGCTTGCGCACAACAAATCGGGTATTCCTTCTCGTCAACTGCGCTATATCACGAAAACGATTGAAGCCCAGCATCGTGAAATAGAGCAGCAGTGGTTTAACTATTTTGGCGAGATACGCTATTACTGCTGAGTGTGTATGTCATGCACTTCCGCTTCAATGTGTAGCGAAGCCTCGTTGCTTTGTGGTTGGTAAACAAGCGCCGGCGAATTCAAGCAATATCGCCGGCGTTTTTGTTTGGCCTACACAGAATATGGGTATAATCTCCTTACAATTTCCATCCGAGAGAAAGGACCTCGATGCTCTTCCGGTATCTGTTTGACTCTGTAGGGTTTGTTGTTCTGCTTCTCCTCGTGCTGGTCGTGCTGATGCAAATCGCCTATGTGGTGAGGCAGCAGCACGTGGCGGTCATAGAGCGACTGGGACGATTCCATGGCTTTGCCAGTCCTGGCCTGCATTTCCGCATACCGTTTGTGGATCGGGTTTTTTACATCGACCTCAAGACCGAAGACGAGCACATGACGTTTGACGCAAAAACGTCCGACAACGTCACTATTGAGCTCGACGTCTCGATTCAGTATCATGTGGACAGCTCAAACATGGACCAGCGGGAGGCCTCGGGCGTATACAAGAGCTACTACATGCTGCAAGACCCCGTGGCGCAGATGCAGGATTACTTGGCCGACGCCCTGCGCTCGCAGATTCCAAACCGCACGCTTGATGAGGTTTTTTCCGAAAAGGATGCTATAGCCCATGCCATCGACGAGGTGGTGGCCCACAAGATGCTCGAGTACGGCTATGTGCTCGTGACGACGCTCATCACGCGCATCAAGCTTCCGCTTGAGGTACAGGAGTCCATGAACCACATCATCGCTTCAAAGAATAACCTCGAGAGCGCGACCAATGACGCAAATGCGGCGCGTGCGAAGACAGTTATCGCCGCTCAAGCAAAGGCCGAGGCCATGGCTGCGGAAGGCAAGGGTATTGCAGATCAGCGTATCGCCATCGCACGCGGCATCAAGGACTCCATTGACGTGATTCAGGGGTCAAACCTCACGGCGGAAGAAGCCAATCGCCTGTTTGAGTTTACGCAATGGGTGGACATGATGCGGGGCTTTGCCGAGAAGGGCTCGAGCTCCGTGGTGCTGCCCAGTGACTTCCGTGAAAGCCAGTCCATGTTTGAGCAGATGGTGGCTGCAAAGTCTGCTCCCATGCCAGAGGAGGAGCTGAAAGAGCTGCGCCGTTCGCACGTTCACGACGATACGGGCAATGGCAACCATAGGAGTCACTAAGAGGAAATCAGCGAGTCTAAGAAAATCAGCGCGTTAGAAAAAACCCACGGCGGCTGCGAATCCCCGTGCACGGACCGCCGTGGGTTTATTAAGAGGTGCCGGATGCGCGGCGGCCCGTCCCGACTGAGGCGTCAATCGGACCAGACAAGTGACCAGACAAGGGGGCGGGTCACTTGTCTTATTCTTCGTAATACTCAGCGCTGTAGTTTTCGCCCGAGTCCTCACTCTCGCTGGACTCGGAATCGGTGGTGCTGCTGGCACTGCTCGTTTCTGAAGTCGAGGAAGAACTAGAAGAGCTGGAAGAGCTTGAGGACGATCCGGCGTTCGTGGCCGTGGCGTTGGAGCCTGCGCCTATGCTACCGGCAACGCCTGAGGTCGAGTCATGCTCTCCCATGGTTTCGTCGTAGGGAGGCAGGCCTTTGTCAACGCGCATCATCATCTTGCGCCAGTTGTCTACAAGGCAGATTTCGTACCACGTGCCGTTTATAAGTGCGCCGTCGGTAGGCTCCATGCCCGTCATGATGTCGTTTTCTATGTCAAGGCTCTTCATTTGCATGGCGAGATCCAAGATTGAGGCGACGTTCATGTCGGTCGTGACGCTATCGGCCATCGTCGTGACCGTGGACGCGATGGTGGCGGGGTCGCTGTTTAGGACCTTTTTGATGACCTCGGAAAACACCATGCGCTGGTTTGCGGCGCGAAAGACGTCACCGTCTCCGTACTTGTCGTATCCGTGCCGGCAGCGGCAGAGAAGCGCGGCGTCGTAGCCGCTGAGGGTCTGCTCTCCCGCGGGGAGGTCGAGCTGGGTGTATTCTGGGTCGTATACCGGCACGGGAAGATTTACCGTGACTCCCCCTACCTGGTCTACGATGTCGATGAAGCGGTCGAGGTCCACCTCGGCGTAGTGCGAGATCGGCACGCCGGAAAAGATGGATACGACCTTGGTGGCGTAGGCTCCGCCGCCAAAGGAATACGCGGCGTTGATCTTCTGCTGGCCATGGCTGTCCATGTTTACCAAGGTGTCTCGGTGAATGGAGACCATCGTGACCTTGACGTTTTTTGGGTCGATGCGACACAGCATGATCGAGTCGGAGCGATAGGCGCTTTCGTCGGCTCCATAGTTCTCGGTGTCCTCTACGCGGCCTTGGTCCTTATCGACACCAAGGAGCAAAAGGTAGAACGGGTCGCCCGCTCGCGTTTGTACGAGCTGGTCGCGAAGCTCGTCGGTGACGTTTTGATTGAGACGGGCGTTGATGTTTGAGATATAGAGGATTCCGGCAATGGAGGAGACGACAACCAAGACGACCACAATGCAAATAGCAGCTATAACGAGTCCTCGATGCTTTTCTTTCGATTTGACGGCATTACGGTAGCGCTGTACGTCGTAGTACTTGCCAGTGCCGGCCCGTCCGTCAGGTTGCGATGCGGCAGTTCTCTTGGCGCCGGCACCTGAATTCTTCGCAGGGGGTTGCGCGGATGCAGAAGGACCCGCTGCTTCGCGACGACTATGTGCCGGCGTCGCCTTGCGCTTCTGCTGCTGCGGAGTACTATCGTTGCGCTCTGACTGTGTAGACAAAGGTGCCTCCGAGGATGTCTATTCTGCATTTGGACAACAAATCATATTACACCAGCATTCTTATGCCCACATAATTGACGTAACACCAGAGAGCTTTAAGCGAGGGGAGACTGCCGCGCGGGAGCAAGGGGAGCCTCCGTACCAGAGAGGGACATTGTTGCCGCTCGTACCCCCAGCCCCTGCGCGGCCAGCAAGGGGCGACTCACGAAGTGAGCGAGCGAAGCGAGCGCGGAGCCCCTTGCTTGCCGGCGCGGGGGCCGGGGGTGCGAGTGGCACCGGGGCATCGCCGCGTATTACAGATAGATTACGAGGATTGACGATTTCCTAGTGAGTAACTAGTATTTAACAATAACCTTAGCAATATGACGTAGGGTTTCACAAGGGAAAGAGGTGTGCGATGAACTCTCTATACAACGCGATGCTCAATCGTCGTCAGATGATGGCGCTGGGCCTTGGAGCCACTACTGTGTTTGGTCTTGCGGCGTGCGGCGGTGGCGACTCGAGCAGCGCCAGTGGAAGCAGCGCGAGCGGAAGCTCCGAGACGAAGCAAGTGGAAATCGCGGACGAGCGCGAGGCCCCTGAAGTTGACGCGCAGAAGTTTGACGACCTGGTCGCGTCGGGACCGGTGGCGGATGACGATACCGTGAGCAACAACCCATGGGCGTCAAAGATCAAGAGCGCAGGGAAGCTCCGCATCGGCACCACGGACACCTCAACGTTCTTCAGCCTGCTCTCCGTAAGCGACAACGTGCGTCGAGGCTTTGACGCGGGCCTGTATCAAATGCTTGCTCGCTACATTCTGGGCGACCAGACGAAGATCGACTACTCGAAGGTCACGTCCGACACCCGTGAGTCCGTGCTTACGGGCGATCAGGTCGATGCCGTTTTTGCCTCGTATTCCTGGACTGAGGACCGTGCCAAGCAAATCGACTTCGCGGGTCCGTACTATACCTCCCAGCAATCGATCTTGGTGATGAAGTCAACTTCAGACATCGCGAGCCTTGATGACCTCAAGGGCAAGAACGTGGCGGTGCAATCGGGTTCCACTGGCCCCGCCATCATGGAGAAGCTGGTGCCCGAGGCCGTCTTGCAGCAGTTCTCCACAGACCCGGAAGCGCGCTTGGCCCTTGAGCAGGGACGCGTGGATGCCTATGTCATCGACAACACGCTCAACATGGGTTCCGTTGCGAAGAACCCAAGCAAGTACCAGATCGTGGGATCGGTATTTGGCGACGTCGACCCGTATGGCATCGGTCTCTCAAAGAACTCCGACGGCGCGGTGGACTTCGTGAACGACTTTCTCAAGATCGTGGAGGACAACGGTCTGTGGGCGGAGCTCTGGCAGCTCACCATTGGCGATCGCATCAACTCCACCGACGTTCCGACTCCCCCGGCGTTGGGAGTGTTTAAGGTCTAAGGTGCGTGTGCCTGCGTGCCGTCTGCAAGAGCCGGAGGCGGCACGCACATCGCGGCCATGTGGCAAATGGGAACGGTTCCCTTCTTCTAGTGCAGCTCGCATGACAAGTTGTGATAGAAGAAAGGGACTGTCTCATTTTTCGTAGAAAAGGGTGCTTCAACGCATCTGTCGTGTGGACGCGGGTGCGCGATGTGGGTGGCGAAGGAGTGATGCATATGGGTTTTGCCGAGATTCTTGAACGCTACGGCGCCAACTATGCCAAAGCAGTCTTTGAAACCATGAGCATGACAATCGTCTGCTTTTGTTTCGCCATGGCCATCGCGATCCTCATCACCGTTTTGCGCGTGTCGCCAATCAAGCCCCTGCGTATTGTCGGCGATCTGTATGTGCAGATATTTCGCAACATTCCTGGCGTGGCGTTGCTCGTGGTGGTGGCCTATGCCCTGCCCAACCTCAAGGTCGTGCTTCCATGGAAGACGTGCGTAGAGGTCACGGTGGTGCTTCTGGCCTCGGCGTTTGGGTCCGAGAACTTCATGACGGGCATCAACGCCATCGGCGTGGGGCAGATTGAGGCGGCTCGCTCCATCGGACTTACCTTCGGGCAGACCATGCGAAAGATCGTGATACCGCAGGCATTGCGCTCCGCCGTGCTGCCCATGACAAATCTGCTCATTGCCACCATGCTCTCTACCTCCCTTGGTTCCCAGGTGCCTTTGAATCCCCAAGAGCTTACCGGACTCGTGAGTTACATCACGACTCGTAGCACCGGCGCCGGCATCGTGCCGTTTGTGATCTCGGCCCTGTGCTATGCGGGCACGGCGGTGCTCATGGGCGTGCTCGGCAACCTCATCGACAAGAAAGTGAGGGTGATACGATGAGTGCACATGTCACCTCGATGCGCGACGCGCTGTACGAAGCGCCTGGCCCTCGCACCAAGCGCCTTACTGTCATCGGGACAACCATTTCTCTCGCGCTCGTGGCGGTGGGAGCTGCCCTTATTGTGCGTCAGTTTTACATTACGGGACAGCTTGACGCCGCGTACTGGTCCTTCTTTACGAAGTGGAACACCTGGCGGTACCTGCTTGAGGGCCTCGTGGGAACGGTGAGGGTTGCGCTTGTGGCGGCGGTCATCTCACTGGTCCTGGGCGTGTTGCTGATGTTTGGACGTATAAGTAGCTTTCCGCCGTTGGCGGTTGTTTCTCGCATCGTCATCGACTTCTTCCGAGGGGTGCCGAGCCTGCTGCTCATCTACTTCTTCTTTCTCGTGGTGCCGCAGTACGGCCTGCAGCTGCCTTCCTTCTGGATGATCACGCTGCCGGTCTCGCTCGCTGCGTCGGGCGTGCTGGCCGAGGTCTTCCGCGCTGGCGTGAACGCGGTGCCGAAGGGTCAGACCGAGGCCGCGCTCTCCATCGGCCTCACCCCTACAAAGACCATGCTGCGCATCGTGCTGCCACAGGCGCTGCGCATAGTGGTGCCCTCGCTCATAAGCCAGCTCGTGGTAGTGGTGAAGGACACCACGGTGGCATACGTGGTGAGCTATCCGGACCTCATGCAGAACGCAAGGGTGCTCATCACGACGCACGACTCGGTGGTGTCGGTGTACCTCGTGGTCGCGCTCATATACATCTTGATAAACTTCGCCATCAACCAGCTTTCCATTGCCATGGCAAGGCGCAGTGGCAACCCGATTATTTCCCGAGAAACGGAAAACCCGACTTAGGCATCTGGAGGGGATATCTATGAACGCAGAGACTCCTGTAATCGAGCTTCGACATGTAGACAAGCACTATGGGCCCCTTCACGTGCTTAAAGATATAAACCTCAGCATACGTGCCGGCGAGGTGGTGGTGCTTATTGGTCCTTCTGGATCGGGCAAGTCAACGCTGTGCCGTACCATAAACCGCCTCGAGACCATTGATTCGGGCGAGATTCTCATAGAGGGTCAGCCGTTGCCCCAGGAGGGCAAGGAGCTTGCCCAGATGCGCGCCGAGATTGGCATGGTGTTTCAGAGCTTCAACCTCTTTGCGCACAAGACCATTCTCGACAACGTCACGCTTGGGCCGAGGGAGGTGTTGAAGACGCCGAAGGACGTGGCCGAGAAGGAGGCCATGGAGCTGCTTGCGCGTGTGGGCGTCGACGCTCAGGCCGCGAAGGTGCCCGCACAGCTCAGTGGCGGACAGCAGCAGCGCGTGGCCATAGCACGCTCGCTTGCCATGCATCCCAAGGCGATGTTGTTTGACGAGCCGACCTCGGCGCTCGATCCCGAGATGATCAACGAGGTGCTTGAAGTCAT
>CACXZL010000035.1 GCA_902772085.1 uncultured Coriobacteriaceae bacterium
GTGCCCGGCTTCAATATCACTGGAGGCGAAGCCCGGATTCGAACCGGGGATAAAGGCTTTGCAGGCCTCTGCCTTACCACTTGGCCACTTCGCCAGTTATGTAAAAGGCCGATTAATCAATCGGCCCCGATAAATCGTGGAGCGGGCTACGGGGTTCGAACCCGCGACCTCAACCTTGGCAAGGTTGCGCGCTACCAACTGCGCTAAGCCCGCGTTGCAAGAAGTAATATAGCATCGACCCAGAATCTGTGCAAGCACTTTTTTTGAAAAAGTTGCCCCATAGAGGATTTGTGGAGAACCTTCGGCGGGCGTGTCCGGCGTGCGGCGGGCGTGTCCGGCGTGTCGAGGGGACGGAGGAACTGACACACGTACCATAGCACAGGTGTTTGCCAATTTATCGCGGTTTCCCCAAGCTGTCATTATCGACCCGTGTCGCGCTTCTGTCACTCTCGGTATGGTACAACGTACCCATCGGTCATTATTGTGAGAAAGGAAATGCCATGAATGTGAGGCTGAGAACAAGAATGCTAGCGTTAATCATGAGCGTACTCGTAGCCCTTACGAGTCCCATGCAGGCGCTTGCCGAGGGAGGGGCAGGCGATTACTTAGAAGAAGTCTACGTAGCTGTGGCCAAGACGCCCGACGAGGCCGGTAAGGTTCTAGAGGGGAAGGGCTATAAGGTGCTTACAGGCGCCGACGGCAAACCTGCCGACCTGAACCAAAAGGCCGGCAGCACCTTCAAGGAGGACCGGGCAGTAGTGTTGGGATACAAGACGACGGGAGAGCGGGCAAAGGCAATCACCGACCTGGCTGTCATGGGCATGGACGGCGCATACAGTTTCTCGGACTATACGACCCTCATAGCCAAGTACCGCGACTCACAGATACGCCCGCTCGCCGAGCGCCTCATGGCCGCCGTTCGCGAGTACCGCGAGAACGCACGCTCGGACAACGCCGGCAACAAGGCGCGTGCTGAGGTAACGAGGGAGCTGCTCAACCACGTAATTGAAGACGACTCGGGCGGCAGGCTCGGTGACATGCTGCTGAATCAGACGATGCAGGAGATAGGAGCTGACATCTCCTCCATGCCGGAGGACCAGGCGAAGCAGATGCGCACCGACCATCCGTCCAACCTCGATTTGGAGTGCGCTCTCACGCAGGGAAACACGGAAGTGATTCTGCTCGTCGAGCAACTCCTCTCCATAGCCACCGACTCACAGCCAACCACTTGGCTCGAGCGCCTCTCGCAGCTGGGGCCAGACGGGCTCGCCGCTTCCTACGGAGACCAGCGTCCCAGCGACGTCGCGCAAGACATGGCCGCCAAGTACCAAGACACCGCCAAGACCGTGGCCAACGGCTGGGAGCCATTACGTAAGCTGTTGTTGGACTATGAGGCGACGCTGCTGCAGGACGAGGCTACCACGCCCTCGAACGCAGACGGAAATACCGCGCAATCCGACGGCTCGGATGTGGTAGACCCAGACTATGAGTTCCCACACACCGAGTCAGCCTCCGGCGCAGGTACTCTTGAGGTGAGCGAAGGGAACGCCGAGCAGGTCGTGAAGTCGGTGAGCGAAACGATGAAAGCCACCAACGAGCTCGCCAAAGAGACTGATAGCGCACGGGCGGCCGCTCTCCATGCATACCTCAAGTCAATGCCCTACGGCGAGGGGACGCTCTACGACCTGTTCACACGTCCCATCGAGGACGTGTCCGCCAACGGATACGAAGCCCTCTACCCGATGGCGAGCGTGCTCTCACCAGGTCAGGTGACCGGTCTCGAGTTCGTATCCCTCATGTCGCTAGCGACGACCGGCATCGCGTCAAGCGAGGCATACGCGGCCATGGGGTCAGACTTCGCTAGCATCATCGACTCCTTGGGTGGAAACGATGTATCGCTCTACGCAAGCGTCAACCGTGAGATTTTCTCCGACAAGGTGGCACTGACCTCAGAGGCCTTACGACGCGGGCAGGTCGGCTTCGCGTGGAGCGACCTCCTGAGCCTGCGCAACTTTATGGTCCTCTCGTGGGTGGGCACGGCCATCTCGGGTGTGGCAGCACTTGCCACTGCACGTCGCGCCATAGCCGTTAGAAACGCTGTAGCAGAACCTGCTATTTTGGCTCAATTGAAGACCGAGATTTTAAGCACCGCGACAAAATATGACAACACCTGCAATAAGCTTAGTCAACTGATTAGTGGAATCCCCGAAAATGCGTCATCGGTGAAGATGCTAGTAGAGCCAAACAGTTTTGCAAACATACAATTATTAAATGCCGAGTCCACAGACTCGTTTATGGTTACCTTGCAGACGTTTGACGATAGAAACAAATTATTATACGAGAAGACATTGGCGACCTTTGAGCCGGAAAGTGGTCTTTCCGCAGACATGACAAACATATATAAAGCCCGTGATGACATTCAGGAATCGGCCAATAACCTTCGGCAGAGAGCACAAGATATTGACGCCCGAGGCACTGACGCGGTCCAATCACTCAAGGGTACATACGTGACCGCCGGCATCTTCGCCATACTGGCTATAGCCTCCATAACGCTCACCGCCATCGACTTGTACAACTATTACAACGTGAAGATGGCCCCCATCCCGAAGTACATCGTGGACGCCGAGGACATCACAGCCACCGCCGCGGATGGCACCGTCACGGTGGTGAGGAACGACAGCGCCTACTATCAGGTGGCCCGAACGAACGCCGTCCGCGATGGCGACAACCTCAAAGCCATGGCCGACTACGCTGACCTCAATGGTGACGTAGGCAAGGGCTGGCTGGCGCTCTACTCGAACTCGAGCACCGCAAAGATGCCGATCCTCGCAAGCAGCCTCAAGGTCGTAACGGGCTCGTCATCGATGCCCAACGGATACACCAGCGCGATTCATGAGTTTGGGAGCGCGTCTGCCGCCAACATCACCGACGCGCGCTACTCCTACAACGACGGCGCCAATGGCGTCTATGCCTTTTTCAAGCGCGAGGACGTAGCACCCGCCGCAGCCAGCATCTTCGACAGCGGAAACGCCACTCTAGTCGGTGTCCTCTGTCTCGTCGCGGGCGTTTCTCTCGGCGCCGGCGGCATGTACCTCTACAACAAACGCCGCCGCGAGCCAGTCGCCGCGTAAGACCGCAGATCTTGAAGCGCGCGTTCGGCTGTGATGGTGAGGACGCGCGCTTGGATCGACGGAACATAGGCTGACAGCGCAAGTTGTCGCATCTCACCAAAACTCGCTCTTGCGACGGCATCTTGTGTTTTGGCCGCCGTCCGTGTGGGATCATGTCTTTCGAGGGTGAAAAGCAAAACAAGAAACTTCAAAAAAGTTCTTGCATCTCGCGAGTGAGTCGGTTATAGTCTTATACGCAACGCGGGCTTAGCGCAGTTGGTAGCGCGCAACCTTGCCAAGGTTGAGGTCGCGGGTTCGAACCCCGTAGCCCGCTCCATGTGATTTCTGGGCCGATTTTGATCGGCCTTTTGCATAACTGGCGAAGTGGCCAAGTGGTAAGGCAGAGGCCTGCAAAGCCTTTATCCCCGGTTCGAATCCGGGCTTCGCCTCCAAGATTATTCAAGACCAGACTTCATGTCTGGTCTTTTTTTCGGCATTGGTGACAGTGGGACAGGGTGACGTGTCACACTCCCGTGTCACGCACGGTCACACCAGCTTCACGAGCCGCACGACCGTGCCGGCACCGCCTTTGCGGTTCTGGATGGTCACCGAATCCACCAAGAGCTGCATGAGGCGAATTCCCCTTCCTCGCTCTTCGTCCATAGATGGTCGAACCGCTCGCCCCGCGTCCAAGCAAAACCCATCCCCATGATCGGTGATCTCCACCACCATGCGATCCGGATAGGCACTCGCAGTCACCAAAATGCCTTTGCCACAGGTATGGTCTGCCGCATTACCTATAGCCTCACCAGCGGCAAGCGTAAGGTCAAAGACGTCGTCATGGGTGAATGAGAGCCTACTCGCCAGCTGCTCTATGCGTGCACGGGTAGCGTGCAAATCGTCTCCATCCACAGGAATCGTATAGCGCCACAGCGGCTGCACCGAAGGGTCGAGCTCGGGAACCTCTTGCCGCACTCCCGTCGCACTTACGGGTATGAGATCGACGATGCGCGCGATCTTGAGTGCTCTCATCACGTCAGGCGACACATTCACAAGCGACAGCAACCCGCCATGCGCCCGCATACGCCGCATGGTCGCGAAGAGAACGCCCATTCCGGCAGAATCGACATAAGACACCTCCGACATGTTGAGCACGATGCGCTTGCACCCTTGATCAAGCAAACGTTCCAGCGTTTGCTTGAGCGCGGGAGCTGAGCGCACGCACAAATCGCCACTGAGAGGCACAAGGACTATGTCGTGTTCGTAAGACATACATATCTTGTTCCCACTTCACTCACACGTGATGCCCACAATGGCAAATTATTCTTAAAAAATGTAAGCCTACCCAGCCAAAGGATACGACTTCTTTGGCCGGTCAACCAACTTCATCGAATCGCACCACCACGAGCGCGACGTCATCATCCAGACTATTTCCTGCAAAAGAAGCAACTCCGGCCTATATACGATCGCAGAGCCCGTCAAATCCCACCGCCGCCTCATGGGAGACTACGTCACGCAGGCCATCTTCGCCAAAGAAGTCACCCGCTTGGTTGCGCGCCTCAGTGACGCCATCGGTATAGAGCAGCAGCGTGTCGCCCTCTTCGATCCGAAGTTCGCCGTCAAGGTATCTCATGCCCGAGAAGGCTCCCACGACACCCGACTGCACACCAAGCGACACCAGCTCGCCCGAGCTCGCCCGCACCATCAGCGCCGGCGGATGCCCAGCCGAACAATACGTGAGCATCCCCGCCGCAAGGTCCACAATGCCCACGAAGAGCGTTGCAAACGTCTCGATGCGCGAAAAGCCCAAGAGAAACTCGTTCAGGAGAGCCACCATGCGCGCCGGCTTGAGACCCTCCCATGCATATGCCCCCAAAGCGGTCTTTACGGCCGACGAGACCGATGCTGCTTCTACACCTTTTCCTGATACATCGCCCATGATGACGCACGCATGGCGCTCTGGCAGACGCACCAAGTCATAGAAGTCTCCTCCCACAAGCGCGGCTTCGGTCGCTGACGAATAACGGCTCTGCGTGGAGAGCCCCGACACGCGCTGGAGCTCATTGCGCATGCCACGTTGCAGAGCCTGGGAAATGCGCTTGTCACGCGTGCGCGCACGCTCCCCCGCCTCCACCTCGAGCACGTCATCGCAGAGCCTGCGCACAAAAGAAACGTCTACCTCCTCCAGCGGCTCCGCGTCTTCCCTTCTGAGCAACAAGAATGCACGTTCCTGCTCCCCTATTTGGCCCAGCACAGCCAACAAGCCCAAGGGCTTCTCTCCGTTTGCCTCAAGCCATGCGGGCAAGCCCTCCACTTCGGGTAGCCCCATCACGATAGGCGGCTTCTTTGCACGACGCAGTTTCGACAAGTCGATGGGAACGGAGTGAAAGCCGATCGTGGGAAAGACGCCCATTGTGATACGCTGATGCACGTTACCACGCAGAGGTACGCACATAGCGCCAATACCCTCCGCAGCCTCAAAAAAGACCGACTCGAGTAGATTCTCATCCAGGCCATTGCCCGCAAGCATGCGTTCACGCAAACGCGATCCGAGCACTTCCAGCCGTTCAACGTGCTGTGCTCTCAAGGCGGCAAGTGCGCCAGCCAGCTGTACCGAGAGGTATTCGGCAACCGCGTCAAGGAGTCGCGCATCATCTTTACGAAGCTGATTGGCATGCTTCCATCCCACCATGATGAGCGAGATCATATGACCGCTAAACCACACCGGCACGCACACGAAGCTAGGAAACGGAGGCAACGACACGGCTTGCACCACCACCGACGCACCCGTCTCTTCATTTATGACCGTACGATGGACGACCTCTCCTTGACGAAGCTCCTCGCGCGACGGAGGTTGAACCCGCAGGCAGAGTGAGCGTCCTGCGCGTGACACCGCCTCCGCCAATGCGTGGTCGTATGCAAGGCACAACGGCACCGGCGCATCGCCAAGCGACTCCGTAGCGCCGCGGAGCCGATATCCGTCCTGTTCAGCCATGTAGGCCAGCGTAGCCCACGCATCCATGGTCTGCGCAATCTCATCCAGTATCCGTGAGAAAAGCGTTCCCACATCCAGGGAATCCAGTGTTTCGAGCACGATGCCGAGCGTTCCAGAAAGACGCCTGTTTGCTCGAGACAGCTCCTCGACGAGGCGTTCGTTCTCGCCCGCCATATCGCCTTCGTCTCCTACCGCATGGGCAGTCAGAAGATACGTCTCTTCGGCGAGCGCCACCCGCTCACAACGCACGCATATGCGCAAATGCGCATGACTGCTCGTCTCGCACGTGATGATCTTTGAGGAGCCATCGAGCGCAAAGGGCAGCGAATCCGCTATGGGTCCCTCCGCCTGCTCCATCGTAGCGGCAGGTGGAAATACCATGCGCACGTTTCGTTCGAGCAAGCTGCCCGGCATCGCACGAAACGTGCGCTCCGCTTCTTCGTTGGCGAGCAGGATGGTCCCATTACCATCAAAGAGTAGCACCGCATCCGAAGTAAGCGACAGGAGCGTCACAAGCACACTGGCTTCCCCACGCTTTTCGAGGCCAGCGACGCCCTTACGCGTTATTTTGTTTGTCATAGCGCTGCCAACTACTCCGCGTCTGGCTCATAAACGTCCGCGGCATCCAAGTCGCGCAGACCCGCCTTCACGAGACTAGGCTCTAGGGCGGCGCCCGTGAGCTTCAGCACATCAATGGTCCTCGAGCCTATGGAGGCACAGTACGCATACTCCACGTTGAGACGCACGGACGCAAGCTTTTCAAGTACGTTCGCGAGTCCACCTGGAACGTTTTGCACTTCAAAGGCGGCTACTTGGGTCGTTGCCGCCCTGAAACCCTCCTCTGCCAAGGCACGCGAAGCCTTCCTCGGCGTATCGCAGATAATGCGCACGATACCGAAGTCGCTGGTATCCGCAACCATAAGGGCATGCATCTGGATATTGTTATCGCCTAGTACCCGTGCCAACTGGGCAAGCGTTCCTGGCTCGTTGGGCAAAAAGACCGTGAGCTGATCTATCATGACTACCCCTTTTCCCTCGCACTGCTACCAATGCGTCAAGTGTACTAGAGAAGAGGAGATACGCAGTATCCGCATCCGCCGACGGTTTCCGAGAGAAACATACGCCTTCGAAATCGACGCCAACAAAAGAATGAGACATGAAAAAAGAGCCTCAACTGAGACTCTTTTGAATTCCTGGTGTCGGAGGCGGGACTTGAACCCGCACGACCGTTGAATTAGTCACTAGCACCTCAAGCTAGCGCGTCTGCCAATTCCGCCACTCCGACTTTGGTCTTGCCCTTCGGCAAGAAGTAATATAGCACACGTCCCCTTCGGAGTGCAAGAACTTTTTTAGAAATTTTTTTCGCCCACTTGGCATGAAGTTCTTGTTCACACTCCCGCGCCTGCGCCTTGCCAGCAAACGTCGACTCACAAAGCGAGCGCAGAGCAGCTTGCTGGCTGACTCAGGGCAGGGACATGAGCGGCAACGATATAAAAAAAGCGCCGCTCGAAACGACGCTTTTAGGCCACTGATTGAATTCAGTCGTCCTTACATACCCGCGATAGTACCCACGGGGAATGTGAGAGCCATGATACAGATGCATATGCCAAATATCACCGCAAAGATAACGGTGAGACGATCAAGGTTCTTTTCCCATATGCCCGAACCCGCCGTAGCGTTGTACATGGAGGCGGCGATCATATCAGACACACCCGTGCCCTTGCCTGAATGCATGAGCACGAGAATGACTGTAAAAATCGCCGAAATGGCCATGATGACGAGAAGTACAATGTTTAGAGGACCCACTTAGAACTCCTTACATAGTCAACAAATGCAAAGAATGATTCTAGCACAATCTCTCCATGAATAGCAAGTGTTCTTGTCAAAAGAGTCTAGCCCCTTTCGACCAGGACGCTTTTGTTGGCCAGCCTTGCGCGAATCCAGTCAAGCAAGACGTCGAAGATGCGTAAAACACCCACCTCGGCAAAGGCGAAGACTCCACTCAGTACCCATGCGCGCATGGACAGGTCATAGATGTCGAATAGTTTCCAGAAGAAACCGCATCCCGCCACAAACCCCAAAACGCAGATGACGAAGACAAGGATTCTATACCAGTTTGGCGGCTGTATGAGTGAGCTCAAGATGAGGAATCCCACCACCGACAGCAGATAGGTGCTCGCCGTCGCCACGTCTCCCTTCGATATGTCAAACAGGTTTGCAAAGAGGATCATAGCTGCTATAGCCACAAACGACGTAAGAGCCGCTGGTAGGGACTTGATAAGGACCTCGGTGATGAAGCGCCCTTCTTGCTTACGTTCATTGGGCTCGAATGCAAGCAAGAAAGCGGGAACGCCTATGTTGAACATGGAGATAAGCGAGACTTGATTTGGCGTCAGTGGGTACGTAAACGAGCCAAAGATAGAGAAGAGCGCAAGCGAAAGCGAAAAGATGTTCTTGTACAGAAAGAGCGTTGCCGAACGCGTGATGTTGTTTATATTGCGACGACCCTCGCACACTATTTCCTTCATGTGCGAGAAATCCGAATCAAGCAGCACGACCTGTGCCGCCTGTCGAGCCGCATCGCTACCACCGCCCATGGCTATGGAGCAATCCGCTTCCTTCATCGCAAGGATATCGTTGACGCCATCGCCCGTCATGGCGACTTTGAGGCCATCTGCCTGCAGCGCTTCCACGATCTGCTTCTTTTGCTCTGGCTTGACGCGCCCAAACACAGTATAGGTACGCACGGCCTCTCGTATGTCATCTGCGGTTATGAGCGTGGAGGCGTCCACAAACCTCTCGGAGCCTTTTATACCCGCCTCCTCCGCCACCTTTGAGACGGTAAGGGGGTTGTCACCCGATATCACCTTTACCGCAACGCCTTGCCGCGCAAACTCCGCAAAGGTAGCCGGGGCATTCTCGCGCACCTCATTGCGAAGCGCCACGTACAAAAGCGGCTCCACCTCATCCTGAGCGCATCGTACGAAGGCGAGCACGCGCATGCCTTGGCCGGTCCTCTTCTCGAGCAGCCCTCTGCTTTTCTCAAGCTCCTCTGACGCCAGCAAAAACTCGGGGGCGCCCAACCTATACACAGCATCGCCTACGATCACTTGCGAATACTTGAGCTTCGAGGAAAAGGGAGACACTTCATCACTTGCGAGGGGGTCCTTCTCTGGAAGGAAGGCACGAAGGGCCAACATCGTCGCGTTGTTGTCTGGCACAGAGCGCACGTAGCCCGCAAGCGTTTCGAGCGCACGCTGCATGACAGCGCTTGAGGCCCCCTCTGCGCCAAACGTCTCGTGAACGCTCATCAAATCGCTGGTGATCGTACCAGTCTTATCGACGCAAAGCACGTCCACACGTGCGAGCGTCTCGATGCTGCGCATATCGTGCAGCAAGACTTTTTGACGCGCCAGACGCATGGCACTCAGCGCCAGCGCTATGGTCACCAGGAGGTACAAGCCTTCGGGAATCATGCCTATGACTGCACCCACCATCGAGACGATGGCCTCGGAAAACGTCGAACCGTTTTGAACCGCTTGCCAATACAACAATCCCCCCACAGGGACGATGAGAACACCCGCAACGAGGATTATGCGCTCGATGTCGTGCACCATCTCGGATGGTTTATTGCGCACCTCCTTGGCCTGTGCGGTAAGCTTTGAAGCATACGAATCCGCACCAACGTGCGTGAGGCGCGCAATGAGGGAACCAGCCACCACGAAACTGCCGGACTTCAGTTCATCGCCCGTGCGCTTTTCTATCTCATCTGCCTCACCAGTCAGAAGGGACTCATTTACTCCAGCCTCCCCCTGCACGACCTCGGCGTCAGCAGGAATCTGCTGGCCGCTTGCAAGACGTACGAGATCGCCCAAGACGAGCGCGTCGGACGCCACCATCACGTCCACACCATCACGGATCGCAACATAATTCGACACGTCAAGAAGCGCGAGCTCGTCCAATACCTTCTTCGAGCGGAGCTGCTGAATGATGCCAATGACCATGTTTGCAATCACGACCGGTAGAAACGTAAGGCTCTTGAACGAACCCGCAGCCACAAGCAGGACAGCTAGACCCACAAAGATTGCATTGAAATAGGTGAACACGTTTGAGGCGATAATCCGTGCCGTGCTCATGCTCGACTTGGTGGGCATCGCGTTTGTTTTGCCTTCTTGCACGAGCCGCATTACGTCATTGGTCGACAAACCCTCCATGCTCAACTCCTTCCACATCTATAGAGCAACCGCCAAAAACGACTTAGGCATAAGGGAGTAGCCCTTTTACCAAAACCGCCTTCGCACCATCGCTTTGCCTCATTGTGAGTCTCGCGACTCAAAGCTGCACCGACTCCCATTCGGGAGATGCAGGCAAACAG
>CACXZL010000036.1:0-10394 GCA_902772085.1 uncultured Coriobacteriaceae bacterium
TGACAAGAATGCTCTGCTTGCTCTCGGTACTGCGGTATGTCTGCTTCTTGTGTCGGTCACGTGTCTTTTCGCTTGCCTTGCCCCGCATCGCGAGATGGATGACGAAATGTCTGTGGTGCACGACGGCCGGGCGGCGGGACATGCGCTCAGAATCACTCTCACTGCCGTTGGTGTATTATGCGCCGTGAGCATGGCCACGGGTATGCAGGTGGACTTTACTGCGGCAAGCCTTGGGTTCATCGGCTTTGCCCTGCTTGTGTATGGCATCGTCTTTGGATGGCTGGAAAGGTCGTAAATGGAATTTACCACAAACATACGCGAGTACCGACGGCGCAAGAAGATGAGCCAGGCTGAGCTTGCGGAAAGAGTTGGGTGCCGACGCGAGACCATAGGCAAGCTTGAGAACGGCAAATATAACCCCTCCCTCAAGCTTGCCCTCGACGTGGCCAGAGAGCTCGACGCGAGCGTTTATGACCTATTCTTCTTTGACTGACGCGACCTGTGCCCTTTTCTCGCGGAGGGCCGACATCGCATCGTTGATGACTTCCTCGCCTACGCCGAGTCCCTTGAGAAGGTCTGCGAGGTCGGAAGCGCCCTGCTCAATTCCCTGCTCAATTCCCTGCTCAATGCCTCGTTTAAGGCCGCGTTCGAGGCCGCGGCTTTCAGCCTCGCGCTCTAGACGCTCCGCCCTGTCGTTCAGCAGCTCCAACACCTCGCCGCCCATCGCAGCCCTCACTTTCTTCTGTAACGCCACATATGCCCGCGTTAGGTGGTCAGATACTCGTATTATAAGCTCGGTGAGCTCTTCGTAGAGCATCGTGTCGCCCTTATCGATAGTTGCCTCCGCAAGCCTCATGCGCAGATCCGTGCATTCGGCAACGAGTCGTGACGTCTGTGCGTCGTCTTTGTCGATGCTCGCTAGCTCTTGCTCGTAGCGCATGAGGTAGTAGGGCAGCAGTATGAGCAGGCGCTTTTGGAACAGCTCTTCCTTGCTGATGAGCTGCGCCTTGAGGACCCTTACCTCGTAGTCGAACGAGGCGTTGTTGGGAAGAGTCACCTCCATGGAAAGAGTATCGGGGGTAGACTTGTTGTGCCGCAGGTAGAGTACGCATGACGCGGGGAACTCCATCCGATATGGATTGCCTTTGCGCAAGGTGTCTTCCAGGGCAATCGCAAAATCGTACTCTATCATTCGTAGGACCATGCTGGAGTCCGGTGTGCTTTGGCACTCCACATGGTATATCTTGTTCTGCAGTCGAAAGACTGAGTCATCTATGATTGTTCCCTTATGGCCTTCGTGCTCGCTGTTGAAACGGATTATCTCAGATCCCTCAGGATAGTTCCTCCCAAACACCTCATTGATGAAAGGCACCAGAAGCTGTGGGGCCTTATGGACCATTGTCTTGAAGACTGAATCGAATACCGTGCTGTTTTCCATGTTTCTCCTTCTATCGTAATGACTGCTCAAAGCAGATTGTCAACAAATGTCGCTCAATCGGAGAGTTGTCCCGACGCTTTGGACGAATTACCAAAGCAAGCGATCATTCGGCGAAGCATTATGTGGATTCTGCATATCCATCGGAGTCCGTAACTCTGAACTCCCTGACTTCATGCCGTCTTGAGTCGGGACGAGGTTTGAATAGAAGCGGATCGAATGAAGGTGGCTGCATTTCCACGTATCTTCCTCTCACTCCATGCAACGACGGGTAGTGTGCGATATATATCACATAATATGTGAAAAATATAGCACAATCTCAGGCCAATGCAAGTAGAATGTGATATATTTACCACATATCGCAGTCGTACGTATTGCGGATGAAAAAAGTGAGAAAGCTTCTATGTGAGCTCGTCGACAAGTGCGTTGTGGTGGCTAAAGGTAGGGGATCCTCACGTAGGTATGCGCTTGCGTGTGATCGACGAGCGATTGATTGCGTGGCGGTACTTTGTTGGCTCATCGAAATCACATTTGTTGGGAGGAGATATGGCAAGAAAGCTTGCATCGGTTCAGTACGTGCACGATGTTTGGCCTATAGAGGGGGCGGATCGCATCGAGTGCATCGGCGTGCTTGGGTGGCGCTGTGTTGCGAAGAAAGGAGAGTTCACTGTCGGGGACCTCTGTGTGTATTTCGAGATTGATTCATTCCTTCCCATCGACGAGCGCTTTGCTTTTCTCGGGAGTACGAGTCGCAAGACCAGCGAACTCTTAGGGGAAGGTTACCGACTTCGCACCCAGCGTTTTTGTGGACAGATTTCTCAAGGACTCGCTCTTCCCATGAGTATCCTCCCAAAGGGCGAATGGGAGATTGGCGCAGATGTTTCCGAGCTTCTTGGGGTGCGCAAGTGGGTGGTAAGCGAGCGTGCGAGTAGTGGCGGCACCATCATAGGCGGCTTGCCCCCTGAGGTGCCGAAGACAGATGAGACCCGTATTCAAGCCGAGCCTGGCCTTATCGAAGAGTTCTCTGGTGTTCCGTACTACATCACTACCAAGATGGATGGCACGAGCGTCACGATGTACCGCATTGGAGGCCATTTCGGCGTCTGTGGGCATAACTATGAACTCGCTGATGACGATAGGTGCTCGTTTTGGAAGTGGGCACACGAGCACGAGGTGGAGGAACGGCTTGTCGCCGTCGGTGCGGACGACATTGTGCTACAGGGGGAGTTCTGCGCCTCTGGTATCCAGGGCAACCCATTGGGTCTCAAGACCCCAGAGTGGTATGTATTTACGGTGCGGGATGCACGCGCAGGCAAGAGACTTGGCGTCGAAGAGATGACGAAAGTCTGTGAGAAAGTCGGGCTCTCTATGGTTCCGGTGGAAGAGGCGGGAAACGACTTGCCCTACCGTTCAGTTGAGAACCTTATCGAGCGTGCGAGAGGCCATTACCCTAACGGCAGGACCAAGGAAGGCATAGTAATTCGCCCTCAGGAGCCCATCTACTCACCAATCATCGGTGGTTGCCTTTCTATGAAGGTCATAAACAACGACTATCTCGTGAAGAAATGCGGATGACGTTTGGGCGCAAGGGAAGGAACGCCAAAGATACAATCGTATATGGAGGAGAAATGTCAGTTTTTATCGTATCGCCGAAGACCATAAATGCCATAGTGAACGCTGCAATCAGACGTGGGATGAGTGTTTGTGGGGGCGTCAACTATATATGCAACCCGGATGCATTGGGCCAGTTGTTGGCCGACATGAACTTTGATTCATATGAGTACCGCTACGGCATCCGAAGAGATGAAAAGTATACATATCGATATACCGCAGAGGAGTTTACACCTGCGGAGGAGTTGGGATCGTGCCGCTGTTACGACTATCAGGCATGTGAAGCTCCCGGTTATTACGAGTCGCCTATACCCAACTGGCTCAGTTCTTTGGAGTCTGCCATCGGGGATCCAAAGGAGATAGAAACGCGCTATGGCAAGCTGCCATGGGATTTATGAGGGCCGTAGATGATGTCATCTCAACGAAAGAACCTGGGGCGCCCGAGTCCCGAAGTAGAATTGATAGCCTCGTATGACCATATGGATTTGTATAATGACAAACAAAGGATGATGTAAGGCTCTTTGGGAGGATTGATTGGTTGAGCTAAAACCCATAACGCAGGAAAACTTTGTTGAAGCGTTCAATCTAAAGCTCGCGCCTGGTCAGGAGGAGTGGGTCTCTCACCCCATGCGGAGCCTTGCACAGGCATACGTTTACCGCGAGCAGTGCCAGCCGTTCGGCATCTACGCCGACGGGAGGATGGTTGGCTATGTCATGGTCATCTATGACTACGAGATACCTGAGTACGACATCTGGCACATGGCGATAGACAAGGCTGAGCAGGGACGTGGGTACGGCAGCGAAGCACTCGATCGAATCCTTGAATTTATTCGAACAAAGCCGTTTGGTGACTCCGACCGAGTCGCGCTTACCTGCCACGGGGACAATCAGGTTGCGCTGAGGCTCTATGCGAAGAAGGGCTTCGAGGCAACGGGGGCCGTCTACGATGACGAGATCGAGCTCGCCATGACGATTGGGTGACGAGGGCATTGCTAGACGCGGGTCTTATCCGTTGCTTCCGTGATGTCACCGTCGCCGCGGGCAAAAAAGCGGAGGTGTTTTCCTGCTAGAATAAGTCGTGACTCGTCTGCCTATCGGAGGGGAGCTTGCTATGAAGATTGAGCATGTGGCACTATGGGTCTGGGACCTCGAGCGGGCCAGAGCGTGGTGGGAGACGTATTTTGATGCGACGGCGGGAAGCGAATACGTGAACGCAGCGGGCTTCCACTCGTATTTCCTCACGTTTCCGGATAGTGGAGCCCGGCTTGAGCTGATGTGGGACGGGACGCAGTTGCCCAACGAGGGCGAACGACTCCATGACGGCTACGGTCACGTTGCCGTATCGGTGGGATCCGAGGAATCCGTCGATGTGCTCACGGCACGTCTTGTGGGTGATGGCTATCGATGCATGAGCGGCCCTCGAGTCACGGGAGACGGCTACTACGAGAGTTGCGTGCTCGATGCCGAAGGTAATCGCGTGGAGATTACGGTGTAAGTGTCATTGCGGATGACCTCGAGAAGCTACGCATGGGCTGACAGGCTGGCCAGCTGTTTGTCAGCTGGGACTTGAGGTGTATTGCCATGAAACGGGTGTGATGGTCGAGTAGTGGCTCGACAGGTCGTGCTAGCAAATCCAGAGGCCGCCATCTGCGACAGGGAACAAATTGGCGTATAACAATGTCACGTACAATCCTAGAGGAGGAGACGACATGGATTTTACTATAACGCGCAGAGAAGCGCTGCTTGGCACCGTCGCGATCGCACTTACGGCCTGCAGCACGCAGGCGGGGTCAGGCAAGCCAGAGCAGGTTCCCCAGGTCGTCGTTTCGCCAGAGCAGGGCGACAAGCCCGCAGCGAGTGCGCGGTGGCAGGACGAGGTGTCGTTTCCGGAATGGAAGAGCGAGGCCACCGGTAGGCTGCACATCAAGTCCATGCATAGCTACCTTGGCTATCATGGCCAAGGGACCATCCAGATAAGCGTGGCCGACAAGGTCGAAGACTTCTCGCTCTACGTAAATGGACACCGTATCGAAACCTCGAAGATGTCGGCGGGCGGCACCTACGATCTTGATGTCTCTGCGCTTGCCGTCAACGGCACAAACACGCTGCAGGTCTCAAACATCCGACCCTTCGACCTCGACGATGCCGTGATCGTGCGCATACCCTATCCGGTCGTACTCGAGGGCAACGCAGCCGAGGAGGGGATCTCGCTCAAAACGCTCCAGATGGTCTCCGACCTCATCGAGACCGACATCGAGCACGGCTTCACGAGCGCCTCGCTCGCCATCGTGCGCAACGGACGTCTCGTCTACCAGAACGCGTGGGGCCTGTGCAACTCGTACCTGCCGGACGGCACCCGAAACACTGCGGGACCGGAGGTCGCGACGTCCACGCTCTATGACTTGGCTTCAAACACCAAGATGTATACGGTGAACTACGCGATACAACGGCTCGTGACCGAGGGCAAGCTCGACGTGAACTCGCGTATCTGCGACCACTTGGGCGAGGCCTTCGCAAGCGAGACGATACTGGCCAACGCCGAGATCTGGAAGATAGGCGACTTGGATCTGGACACCGTCAAAAAGTGGAAGGCCGGTCTCACGGTTCGCGACCTCCTGTGTCATCAGGGCGGGTTCCCGGCGGACCCCATGTACCCTGTGCAGAACTTCGACATGAGTGCCACGGACAAAGAAAACCCCTATCGGCCGAACGAGCTGTACGCGGGCTCCGGGGCGGACGAGGAGACCAAGAAGAACACCATCCAGATGATCAACCGGACGCCGCTCAGGTACGAGCCGGGCACCAAGACCGTCTACTCGGACGCGGACTACATGATCTTGGGCCTCGTGGTGGAGAAGGTTTCAGGTATGGCCCTAGACGAGTATCTCAAGAAGACCTTCTTCGAGCCGATGGGACTCGACCGCATAACCTACAACCCGCTCAAGGCCGGCTTTGTCCCCGACGATTGCGCGGCGACTGAGCTCGGCAACAGCGGGCGCTATGACCCCAACGTCTACAAGGGCTATAGGACGCAGACGATACAGGGCGAGGTCCACGACGAGAAGGCGTACTACAGCATGATGGGGGTGTCGGGCCACGCGGGCCTCTTTGCCAGCGCGCCAAATCTGGCAACACTCGCCTCGGTCATGCTCACGGGCGGATACGGCGAGCACCGCTTCTTCTCCAAAGACGTCATAGACGCCTTTACGGCTCCGAAGTCCGTGGCGGATCCGACCTGGGGCCTTGGCTGGTGGCGCGAGGCCGATACGGAGAGGCCTTGGTACTTCGGGACCCAGTCGTCGCGCAGCACCGTGGGACATCAGGGCTGGACGGGCACCATGACGATGGTCGACCCAAGTCGCAACCTCGTCGTGGTCTACCTTACAAACAAGATCAACTCGCCCGTGACGGACGCGGAGGAAAACGCCGACGTCTTCGACGGCAACTGGTATACGGCGGCGACGCTCGGCTTCGTGCCGCAGATCATATCTATGGGGATGGACACGGGACAAGATGTCGCCGACCAGCTCCTGGACCTCTCCGTTGACATGGCATTGGAGAGCCTCAGGATCATTCCCGACTCCGTCGACCCCTCAGGCGGACATCCGAGCGTGAGGAACTTCGAGAGCAAGCGCGCGCTTTTCGAGAAGCTCGCCGAGGGATGTGCGGACGCCGACCGTGTATCCGGGCTGCGAAAGTCGATCGAGGCAGCGCATGCGCACGTCTTGGAAAAGCAGGAGAGGTGAGCGCCTCCGTCTCAACGTCACCGATGACATAGAACAAGGGTGTATTGCCTTCATGATAAACGCCCCAGGTGGGTATCGCTCGCGCGGTGACGGTTTCCGCATGTGCGCCATGGCCGTGAAAACATGGCATCGACCTCGCCACGGCCATGAGCGGTGCCACGGCGCTTATTCAAGCGATCGCGGCGCTACATATGGTCTCGCTGGGGCCTTTTGCCCTGCGGGGCCAGGCATGAGCCGCCGTGAAATGCTGGAAATGGGACTGCGCGTAACGAAGGGACAGTCCTTTGGCGTACGAGAACCCCAACGTGCAACGGCCGGTATAGGCGACGAGAGTGTCTTCGCGCAAAAGCCCACGCGACTAACGGCGGATGCGCTTACAGTCCTCTTGGTAAGGATGGGCAGCTTTTCGGTCGCATCACAGCGGTATCCCATCGTGGCACCGTTGTGCCGAGCACCTGCTCGAGGGCACGGAGGATTATTTCGTGGTCGAGCCTTGCCATGTAGCCGCTCACCGCAATGGTGGCTACCCGCTCGTTACCCACACGAAGGGGAAATGCTCCGCAGACAGGAACCTCGGACGGGACGTTATCCCACACGTGACTCACGTACCCGCCTTCGCAGCTTTGAGCTGGGCCCAAGGGCCTGCATGACCCGCCTTACGCGCTGATGCACGCTTGCCCTCGGCAAAAAGCAGGTTCCGCTCGCTCTTGTCGTCAGCCACCCATTTGAAGATTCACAGACGGAGCCGTGGCTGAGGCATAACGCCGCCATGGGCATGTCGGAGCCAGCGTGTTACAATGTGAACCGCAAGAAGATGGCGCATGGCGCAGCAGAGAGAGGATGACCCCATGGATTTGATACCAAGCTTTTCCGTCGACCATACAGCCATCGTCCCGGGCATATTCACCAGTCGAGTGGACGCGGTGGGAGACGGGATGGTCACGACCTACGACGTGAGACTCACCAGGCCAAATGTCGAGCCCGCCATAGACGTCGCTGCTATGCACTCCCTCGAGCACTTAATCGCCACGTACCTGCGCAACGATCCCGAATGGAAGGAAGAGATCGTCTACTGGGGTCCTATGGGATGCCTGACGGGATTCTATCTCATTCTCAAGGGCAACCGCCCGTCGCGTGAGATCTGCGAATTGGTGCTCAGGGCGTTCAAGTCCGTTGAGGACGCAGAGGATGTTCCTGGTGCCACACCGCAGAACTGTGGTAACTACCTTATGCACAATCTCGGCATGGCGAAGTGGCATGCAGCGCGGTTTGCGGACTACCTTGCCGAGCACTCCGAAAGGCAGGAGACGTTTGAGTATCCTAAGACAGAGCGTCTTGTGACCGAAGACGGCCGGCAATTCTTCGACTCGTAGTTGTACGTGAAAGCATGCGCGTCAGCCTCTTCTGATCGCTCGGTCGCCTTTGGCGTTAAGCGTTTGTTTGTCTTATCATTAACTGTATATAATGGCGCCTTGAGGGCGCAGTAAGACCATGTGTGCTATTCACGACTGTGGGGGAGACGTTTCATGGCAGAGATGATGGCAAGCGAGTTCGTATCGAAAGCGCTCAAAGACAAGGCCTTCTTGGTGGAGGTTTGCAAAAGCATTCCTGAGGAGTTACTCAAAAAAGAACGTAGTGAAGAAAGATTTGATTTTGGACGTGCGGTGGGCGAGTGTCTCTATGGAGCCTCCCGAGTGATGGGGTTTGGTTTCGACGCGGATGAGTTCGCGACGGAGTGGTGGCGTCAAGTTGGCGTGCTCAAAGGCTCGGAAAAAATGCGCTTTACGGCTCGTTTCATCAGTTCGCTCGCGAGTACGGGCAGGAGAAGAGCGGAATAGAACGTCGAGAGCGTCAAGGTATCCTGCGGCGTTGCTTTAGCAGCCCATGGCGAATGGTAGTATGGGAATGCCGCTGCGGTATATGTCTCGACGAAGTGTCCGTAGCGCATCCAGCATTTCATGTGTCTGCATGCTTGTGTTTACGACATTTGCAGTTTTGTATTTACACGCTGCCGACCACGATACTCGTTTGGCGTCATGCCGTATTCCCTCAGGAAGAGCCGATTGTAGTAGCTCTGTTGTCCGAAGCCACAGGAAGAGGCGATCTCGGCAATGCTTTTCTCGGATGAGCTCAACATCTCGGCGCTCAGACTCAGGCGATAGAGGTTGAGAAACTCGATGGGAGTCTGACTTGCGTACTTCTTAAACACCTGACCGCATTTGCTCTTGCTCACGCTTCCGGCCTCCGCGACGTCTTCAAGGCTCAGTTTCTCCTGATAGTGTCGGTGGATGAAGCCCGCCATCCTACGGAAGAGTACGAGGTCGGCGCTTGGCGGCGTGACATCTTTTTTCTTTGCGTTCTGGTAGATAGCGAATAGCTGCTGAAATATGAGGTGCGTCATCGCGATGAGCTCGAGCTCGTAGGCGACGGGCTTCATTTCGTTTGCCTCGGCCATATGGTCCATGGTGTGGACGATGTGTGCGGCATCTCGCTTGGCGATTCTCACGTGCGCAAAGGATTCGTCGGTGAGAACGGGGACGAGATATCGCTGGTACACCGCTTTGTAAGGGGCAAAAAGTGCGGGGTCGACGAGCAGGCGCAGAAACATGCAATTGTCCACATCGCAATACATCCTATGGAGCTGTAGCCTGTTGATCGCGCAAACGTCGCCTTCCTCGAGCAGGTGGTCCTCGCCGTTTATCACGCAGTGGGCGGTGCCATCCACGATGCGGATGAGCTCAAACATTCCGTGCCAATGCGTGAGGACGTGCCGGCTCTCTGCTGAGGCGAACGATTCCAAGGAAAGGACGATGAGCTGGCCTAACGTCTCCTCTGGTGACCCCAAGCCGTTCTCGTGGATTGTATTCTTCATTCAAAGACTTTCTACAAACTATATCGTGCAAAAAACTAACTACATTTTACTATACAATCGCATGGCCCTGCGCAATCATACTACTTAGGTTTTGTTCGTCCACTACCCAACCAGAGAAAGGACAAAACATGAGAAGCATTGCCAAGCTCGACCTACAGTACGCGCACCGGTTTTATGGATTCAGAGGGGAGGCACAGTACCTTCACGGGCATACGGGCGTCCTTACGCTAGAAGTGGAGGATACCATCAACGAAGGCGTAAACATGGTCTTCCCGTGCAACGAGATCCAAAAGACCGCTTGGGATGTGCTCCAGAACTTCGACCATGCGCTGGTCCTGCGAGAGGACGACCCGCTGCTTCCGGCCATCCTGAAGGTCTACGAGGAGCAGGGCATTCGCGACGGCGCTCCCACAAACAGACAGCGAGGTCCCGCATTCAAGACCGAGCTAGCCACGGCATACCCAGAATGTCGCCTCGTCGTCACGAAGGAGACCATGACGGTAGAGGGCATGATCAAAATCGTCTACGACCTTCTCAAAGACAAGCTCAACATCGTCAAGATTACCTTCACGAGTGGCATGAACGCGGCGACGGAGGACTTTGAACCCGGCGGAACCAAGGAGCGCTGCCCGCGATGCGGCATCGAGCTGGTAGAAGGTGCGTGCCCCAAGTGTGGATATCCCAAGGTATAGCGTAGCTTACGATAAAGAACCGCTTGGATGTTTAAGGC
>CACXZL010000036.1:10423-11269 GCA_902772085.1 uncultured Coriobacteriaceae bacterium
AGGCGCTTGGCTCCAATGGTGAACTGCCGCCATGGGGGCCAAGCGCCTAGGCCGTCTGCACGCGCACGCCTGAACGTTCGGCACTCGTGCGTTGCTCTTGCGTGATGAGTGCGTCGGTGATGACGCTCACGGTCTTGCCGGTCAGGCGCATGGGCACGGCTCCGCGTTGGGCGAACTTCTGCGATTCGGTGAGCACCACGATCTCGGCGGCTGACTCTGCCATGGAGCGCACGGCGTCGGCGCGCATTTGGTCTGCGTTGGTGAAACCCACGCCCTCGACCCAGCCGTCCGCGCCAATGAACAGGTGGTCCACGTAGAACTCTTGAGCGCAGGTACGCACCATCGGCCCCACCATGACCTGCGAGTCTCGCTGGTAGGTTCCGCCCAGTAGCGTACAGACCACGCGCGGGCTGTCGCGGACGTAGCTGCAGATGAATGCGCTGTTGGTAACGATGGTAATGCCGTCCTTGGTATCGGCGAGTTCGCGTGCTAGAAGCGCGCAACAGCTGCCGCTCTCTATCATGATCGTCGATCCGTCCGCTACAAGCCTAGCTGCCGCGCGTGCAATGAGGCGCTTCTCCTCGTAGTGATAGGCAAGGCGCCCACCCACGTCGTTGGGATTCGCGAGCGTCGCAAAGCCGTGGATGCGCCGAACGAGACCCTTCTCTTGCAACGCGTCCAAGTCTTTGCGAACCGTGACCTCCGAGACACCTAGCACTTCCGACAAGGTTGTGACCTCGGTCTTGCCTTGCGTGGTGAGAAGCTCCAGAATCATCGCGTCGCGCTTTGACATGGTTTTCCTTTGTCCTGAAGGATATTTCTAACGTGTAGCATTATACCTCTGAA
>CACXZL010000037.1 GCA_902772085.1 uncultured Coriobacteriaceae bacterium
TTGACCTTACGGCGTCATTTCAAGCGGTGGGACACCGCGTCACAGATGAGGGCGCCAGTGACGGTCTTACAGTCCTCGATACGACCGTCGAGAACTGCATCTATGAGCTCGTTGAGCGGCACGAGATCGACGTTTATGAACTCGTCAGCGTCAGGGTCGGAAGCCGCAAACGTCAGACCAGTTGCCATGTATATGTGTATAAGCTCGTCGGTAAAGCCGTCGCTCGTGGCAATCGTAGTAAGAAACGCCATCTGGCTCGCTTCCATGCCCGTCTCTTCTTTGAGCTCTCGTCGGGCGCAAGCCAAGGGATCCTCACCTGGATCAAGCTTGCCCGCCGGAATCTCTACGGTTACACGTGCGAGCGACGTGCGATACTGGCGTACCAAGCAAATACGCCCATCGTCAGTCAACGCCACCACTGCGACTGCCCCCGGATGGCGTACCACGTCGCGTAGTGCTTGTCGGCCATCCGGCAGCTCGACGCGAAGGCGATTCACGTTGAAAATACGTCCCGTCCACATAACGTCTTCGGTTAGAGGTTTTTCCGCCAGACCTGCGTCGCGCGGGTCTTCCTCTCCCAACACGAGTCCTCGACGAAGAGGCTCGCCAGACACATGACAATCAGACTCGCTTCGGTCCCCGTCAAAGACAAACGCCTCCACAGCCTCTGCCATTGTGTCCGTGGCTGAGGTGAGATCATCCTGGGTTGGCACATCGCTCATTGTTTGCTCCTGTCTTCGAAAGATGTATTACATTGCTTTTGCGCCGATGTCGGTGCGGAACTGCTTGCCTTCGAAGTCGATGAGGTCACAGGCCGCATACGCATTTGCACGAGCCTCCGCAAACGTCGGGGCTACAGCGGTCACATCGAGCACGCGGCCACCAGCTGTGAGCGTGTTTCCGTCCGCATCGAGCTTTGTTCCAGCATGATACACCGTAATACCAGGCTGCGCGGCAGCCTCCTGAACTCCCGTAATACGCTTTCCGGACTCATACGAGCCGGGATAGCCCGCGCTCGCGAGCACGACAGAAACAGCGCAGTCATCGTCCCAAGAAATCATGGAGGCATCGAGCGTTCCGTTGTCACACGCCAAGAACACTTCCACCAAATCGGCCTTCATGCGCGGTAATACAACCTGCGTCTCCGGGTCGCCAAAGCGTGCGTTGAACTCGAGGACCTTCGGACCGTCTTTTGTGAGCATAAAACCGCCATACAAGCAGCCAGAATACGTAATACCATCCGTATTGAGCTGAGCGACCACGCGATTCATCACGTCAGTCATGGCGGCAAGGTCACCTGCGCTTACCAGATGCTCAGGTACAGGCGAATACACACCCATACCACCGGTATTTGGTCCCTTGTCTCCATCATAGGCACGCTTGTGATCTTGGCTCGTAGCGAGCGGTACGACAGTCTGGCCATCCGTGAGTGCAAGAAGGCTGCATTCGGGACCCTCGAGCATCTCCTCTACTACCACGGTATTTCCCGCAGCACCAAAAGCGCCGTCAAAGCACTGCGCCACGCCCACAAGCGCCTCTTCGGTGGTCTGAGCCACAATGACTCCCTTGCCCGCGGCCAGACCATCTGCCTTAATGACGCAGGGACCCGCCAGCTCGCGGACATAGTCCTCACATGCGGTACGATCCGTGAAGCTGCGATACGCCGCAGTCGGCACATCGGCGCGTGCCATGACCTGCTTGGCAAACTCCTTGGAGCCTTCCATACGTGCCGCAGATGCATCTGGCCCAAAGCAGGGGATGCCCTGCGCACGCACAGCATCCGCCACGCCTTCCACGAGCGGAGCCTCCGGTCCCACTACCACAAGTCCAATGCCGTTCTGCGCTGCCCAGTCAGCGACCTCGGTGGGGGAGTCCTGATTCACCGGAGCGAGCTCAGCCATCTGCAGCATGCCACCGTTGCCTGGCGCCACGTAGAGCTTGCCGGCTCGGGGCGAATCGCTCAGTTTCATGAGCAGGGCGTGCTCGCGACCGCCCGCTCCAAGCAGCAGAATGTCTATCTTTTCCATTTTGGTCCTTCCGACTCGATTTACACCTGTCCAGCATACTCGCAAAACAGTCCATCGTTCCCAATTGCACGCAGTCTCAACAGGTTGGCTCGACTTTCCGTTGGTTATTTTGTTTCTCACTTCCGCACGTTAATTCCAAAGTGGTAACAAGTTGTGTGCTCTGTGCTAAATGCCCACTTAGGAAATATTCAGAAAGCAAATCGTTACCACTTTGTATTTTATAGAGTGGTAACGATTTGACTCCTGAAAAGAACCTAAGTGGGCATTTAGCTCCCAGCACACAACTTGTTACCACTTTTCATCCCGAATTTATAACTATTTAGGATTTCAAAAGTGCAGCATAAAACCTTGATACGATACATTTGACCTATATGTCCACAAAAGACACCCCCAAGCGTAGAAACCAGAGGGAAAGTGCGAGTTGACGAGGGGAAACCAGGCAAGTGAGCTTTCCCCTCGTCTTGATGCGAGTGCCATTTGATAGGCAAATTGATAGATAGGTGATAGACAAATTTTTATGTATTGCAATGTATTTTCGCAGGTAGACAGCGTATGACATTCATCGAGTCTCGTATTTTGACGAGGAGCGATAGAGAAAACCCGCCTCGCGGCTCAATCACGGGGCAGTCATAAAGAGTCAGGTCACTTTCTGGTCGAAAAACCCGCCCTGGAAATAGTACTCCGAGGCGGGCAAGAAAATCTTGTACGTCGCGCTTTAGTGCCAGTAGCGGTCGATGGTCTGCTCGCGATCGGGACCAACGGTGATAATGCTCACGCGCACGCCCGCCAGTTGCTCGAGGAAATCGATGTAATCCTTCGCCTCGCGTGGTAGCTGGTAGAAGTTGCGGATGCCGCTGATGTCGCACTTCCAGCCCGGTAGCGTCTCATAGACCGGCTTCGCATGATAAAACACGCTCTGGTGCTCAGGTACGGTCTTGTAGAGCTTTCCATCGCACTCATAGGCTACGCATACCTTGATCTCGTCAAGGCAGCCGAGCACATCGAGCTTGGTGATCGCCAGATCGGTCAGACCGTTCACGCGGGCGGCGTAGTTTACGACCACTGCATCGTACCAACCGCATCGACGCTTGCGACCAGTGGTGACGCCGTACTCATGGCCCACTTCACCAAGCTTGTCGCCTACCTCGTCAAAGAGCTCCGTCGGGAAGGGTCCGCTGCCCACGCGCGTGAGATACGCCTTGGCGATGCCCAGGACACGCTTGATGTGTACCGGCCCCACACCGGAACCCGTCACGGCACCGCCAGCGGTGCAGTTTGAGCTCGTCACGAAGGGGTAGGTGCCGTGGTCTATGTCCAGCATCGTCGCCTGGGCACCCTCAAACAACACCGAACGGCCCTGTTCCAGCTGCTCGTTGAGATACATGGAGCTCTCTACGATGTAAGGGCGAATCCGCGCCGCCATGGGCAGATACGTCTCGCAAATCTGATCCACGCTGTATGTCGGCAGCTCGTAGACCTTCTCCAGAATGGGATTCGTGTAGGCGAGCGCCGCCTCGAGCTTCTGGCGGAAAATCTTCTCATCCAGCATGTCCTGAATGCGCAGGCCGGTTCGGTTCATTTTGTCCATATACGTAGGGCCAACGCCACGCTTGGTCGTGCCAATGAGGTTCTTTCCGAGCTTTTTCTCGTGAGCGCCGTCGAGATCCTTGTGGTAGAGCATCACGATGTGCGCATTGCCGGAGATCTTGAGGTCATCACTGCTGATGCCCTGCGCGGTGAGCATGTCGATTTCTTCAAGCAAGATGGTGGGGTCCACGATACAGCCATTGCCAATCACGGGCACGGTGTTTGGATACATCACGCCACTGGGGACCTGATGCAGAGCAAGCTTCTTGCCATTTGCTATGACCGTGTGGCCGGCGTTCGCGCCACCAGCATAGCGACATACTACGTCGTAGTCGCCAGAGATAAGGTCGGTGACCTTGCCTTTTCCCTCGTCTCCCCACTGGGTACCCACGAGTACATCTGCTGCCATAATACAATCCTTTCGCGTGTGGTACGCATACCGAATGAGTATACCACGCATGCGTGGCCGCTGGCCCTTGTCCCTTTTGCTATGGCATATGGCAAAAGGGACAAGGGCCAGCGGCCATCCTGACGACCTGAGTATGTTCGCTTACGGCTCGTGGAAGTGATCAAGTTCGTAGAACTTGATGGTCTCTCCATCGAAGCGCATAGAAACGGTCGCGAGAGGGCCGGAGCGGTTCTTTGCGATGATAAAGTCCGTAACCCCCTCGTCGGGCCTATCGTTTCGCTCTGCCTCCTCAGGGGTGGCCGAACGATCGAGCAGGATTACGATGTCGGCATCCTGCTCGATGGAGCCGGACTCACGCAGGTCGGAGAGCTGTGGACGCTTTCCGGTACGTCCTTCCACCTCGCGGTTGAGCTGGCTCAGGGCCATCACGGGTACGTCGAGGTCCTTTGCCATGATCTTGATGCCACGGCTCATCTCTCCAACCTGCGTCGCACGGTTGTCATTGCGGTTGCCACCCGCAGGCGCGGAGAGAAGTTGCAGATAGTCAATGATCACGATGCCCTTTTCTTTGTTGTGGAGCATGCGTCGCGCCTTCGCACGAATCTCGGTCACGGTAGTGCCGGGCGTATCGTCTATGAGAATGTCTAGCTGGCGCAGCTCTTCGGTAGCTTCGAGAATCTGTGGCCATTGATTTGGCCGAATGTTTGCCGAGCGGATATCTGTGAGCTTGATGAGCGATCTCGCGGCTAGCAAGCGCTGCGCGATCTCCACCTTACTCATCTCCAAGGAAAACAACGCCACCGTGACGCCTTGCTCAGCCGCATTCACCGCCATGTTGAGACAAAATGACGTCTTTCCCACGCCTGGGCGCGCTCCTACGACAACCATCTGACCTCCGCGCAGGCCCAAAAGGCGCGTGTCGAGACCCGGGAATCCCGTTTCCACGCCAATGGCGTCGGATTGGTTTTCTGCCTGCTCTCCCAGATCGTTGTAGAGCTGCTCCATGATCTCGGCCAGATTGGAGAAGCTCGATCTCACACCGCGATTAGTCACCGAAAGCAACATGCGTTCGGCTTGATCCACGACGTCCTTGGTATCCTCCGGTGCATCAAAGGCCAGTGCCGATATCTGTGCCGAGGCAGCAATCATCTGTCGTAGCGTAGCGTCACGACGCAGCATCTCCGTATGATGCCGCCAGCTGGCGAGCGCAAACGGCGCATTCACCAAATCCAGAAGATACGGCATGCCGCCCACGCGTTCTAGCTGGCCATCGCTTTTGAGCGCGTCGGCCAGAGAAACTGGATCGATTGGCTGGCTGCTGTCGAAGAGCTTACGCATGGTACGAAATATCGTGCGATTGGAAGGAACGTAGAAGTCCCCATCCTCCACTTCCAGCAGGCATTCCTGAAACACGTCTTCCGACAAGAGCATGGCCGAGAGCACAGAACGCTCCGCCTCCGGATCTTGCGGCATCTGCCCTGTATGGTTCAGCGTCGCCCGGGTAGGGTTTATCTCAATTTGGGTTTCGGGCATCTTCCGCTCCCTTGCGCCTGTGCAGCCATACCCCAACCATTCTACATGAACAAAATGCGATGCCATACCCCAAAGAAATCACGAACCAACCATCGCTGGCGCACCTTGGTGAGCCCCAGTCGCAGTAGTAGGCCCGCCACACGGTTTCCCATGCGGTGGGCCTACGTAGCTGGTCTCAGAGTAAGAGAGTTTGTCGAACGCTACTCCTCAGTAGCCTCTACGACTTCCTCCGATACCTCGACTTCCTCTGTCTCGGGCTCCTCGTCGACGCCCACAAGCACGACGACCGTGGCGTTGGTGTCGCGATAGAGGTTGACCTCGACCTCGTGACGGCCGGCCATCTTGATAGCCTGGCTGCGACCGATGCGCTTGCGATCGACCTCTGCGCCAAGCTGTGCCTTGATGGCGTCAGCGATGTTTGCAGCGGTAACGGAACCAAAGAGCTGGCCTTCCTCGCCGATGCGAGCGTCGACCTTGATGGCCTTGCTCTCGAGGGTCTCCTTGAGTGCGGCTGCATCCGCCAGACGCTTCTCTTCGCGCTTGGCGATATTGTGACGACGCTCCTCAAGCTGCTTCAGGTTTCCCTTGGTCGCAAGGATAGCGATCTTGTTTGGGAAGAGGTAGTTCTCGGCGAAACCCTGAGCCACGTCCACGACGTCGCCCTCTCCGCCTTTTCCACGCAGTTCGCTCAGAAGGATTACCTTCATGCGTCTCTCCTTTCCTGAGCCGGCCTATCCGCGGCCGCGGCCACCGCGGCTGGAGACCACGGGGATGACGTAGGGGATAAGGGCCATTTCACGAGCGCGCTTGATGGCGTTCGCGATGTCATGCTGATGCTGCGTGCAAGTGCCAGTAACGCGGCGAGGCTTGATCTTGCCACGGTCGGTGGTGTACTTGCGAAGGAGCTGCACATCCTTGTAGTCGATGTACTCGGTACCCTCCTTGCAGAACTGGCAGTACCTGCGACGCGGCTGGCGCTGATAATCTTGCTTTTGCTGAGCCATGTCGATGCCTTTCTTTGGATGGCTTTACCATCCCGTCGAACGGATTGACCCGTTCTCTTACTTAAAACGGAATATCCTCGTCGTACACGTCTGCCTGCGGCGGAGTTGTGACGACGGGGTGCTGGGGCTGGGAGACAGGAGCCTGCTGCATGTGATCCATTCCCTGGTCGTATGCCTGCTCGGACTGAACGGCTGGTGCAGGAGCTGCAGCGTTGAACGTTCCCGGTTGCTGGTTATAACTCTGCTGATTGTTTTGGTAACTACCTTGCTGACCGTTTGCGTATCCACCTGGCTGATAGGCTCCCTGCTGACGTGGGGTGATGAAGTCCAAGTCATCTACCACCACCTCGAGCTTGCTCCTGCGCTGGCCATCGCGCTCCCAACTGCTGTAGCGTAGCTTGCCTTCCACTACGACCTTAATGCCTTTGTGCAGCGTACGAGAAAGGAAATCCGCCCGATTGCCAAAAAGGACGCAATCGACGAAGTTTGCGTAATCTTCCCATTCGCCCGTCGCGCTGTTGCGTCGACGATCGTTTACGGCCATGCCAAAGTTGAGGATGTTCATTCCGCTTTGGGTGGAACGAATCTCTGGATCACGGGTAAGGTTACCTGAAAGAGTTACCCTGTTTATGCTCACGCTTTTCCTGCCTTCCTTGCTTTCTTTCTTTGACCACGTACCCCGTAGAGCCGTGCGTCACGCTCTTCTGCTTACTCCTGCTCCTTGTTCACACGGACTACGATCATGTGACGCTTCACCGCATCGGTGATGCGCAATACACGGTCAAGCTCCTGGACGTGAGTGGGATCTGCCTGGAAGTTGACGAGGATGTAGTTTCCCTCGCTCAAGCCATCGATTTCATAGGCGAGCTTGCGCTTGCCCCAGTCGTCGATGTTTTCGATCTCACCGCCTTGTCCTGCGATGGCGGCGTCAATGCGGGCGGATACTGCCGCGCGCACTTCATCGTTTGCAGATGGATCGATGATGTACAGCAATTCATAAGCCTTCATGTGGTCACCTCCTCTGGGCTGATGGCTCCGGGACGTGAAGGATTGCGCCCGGAGCAGGAAAGTACGGTTTGCTATAGTAGCACATGTACCTCGACATTCTTTGCAACCTCCAATTCCTACATTTTTCTTGCCACATTATGCAGAAGCTTTAATCGCGACACGACCGGTGGGTACGTCAAGAATGACTTTAGCTCATTCCAAATCTTGCAGTTTCTCAGCCAGTACGCAGGTATTTCCCCATTTTGTGTATATAAGCAAGTAGGGGTGCGGCAATCGTTTGCGCACCCCTACTGTAATTTTGTGTTGCTTCACAATATATACATATTTAGTCAACAACCGCAATCAAGCGACGGCTATTCGATCGTGG
The DNA here is from genome assembly GCA_902772085.1 of uncultured Coriobacteriaceae bacterium. Lineage (GTDB taxonomy): Bacteria > Actinomycetota > Coriobacteriia > Coriobacteriales > Atopobiaceae > RUG440. The sequence goes on from CACXZL010000037.1 coordinate 7,936, forward strand.
TTGTCTCCTCGCCCGTGGTATCCACACGCTTGAGCGATGCTGTGTCATCCGCACTAATTGTGCTTGTTGAAGAGTTTTGACCACCATGCACGTCTTCCACCGCATCACGCCAAAACGCATCTCGCGCAGCGACCTTGGATTCTGCCGTGACATCTGCAGGTGTGACGGTATCGAGCCTTGCGCCAGCATCCGCAGGCTCAGATACAGGCCTGACCTCAGGCTCCGGCGTGACCAAAGGCTGCGTCTTCACGAAATCGGTCCGCTGTGAGGGATGCTCTACCTGCACGGGACGTTCTGCCTGGACACGCGGTATCGCGCGCGAATCACCCTGCTCGTCTTGCGTCTGCGTAGATTGCTGGACACCCTGCTCGCCCCTGACGCTCTGGCTCGTGCTTGTCTGCGACTGTCGAGCTTCGGGCGGCCTTTGCCAGCCCTGCGCGCCATCCGCTCGTTCTTGGACCGGTAGGGGCTCTTCGCTCCGACCCCAGTTGGGCACGTCAAACTGCCTCATCCACAACCCTGCTGCGTTCATCGTGATAATCCGACTCCCGAACACTATGAAAGAAAGGACGAAGCCAAATAGAGCGGTCAGCACAAAGATTGGTACAAGTACCGAGGAGAGCGACGACAGGATTCCCATGGTACCTTCGTAACTGGACCTTCCCACACTCATGGCGGTAGCTCTCATGAAGGTAGGCATCAGCAGCGGCGTAATGGTGATCATGTACACCATAGTACAGAGCACGGTAATGGCCGAGCACGCGAGATTGATCAAAAAAACCTTGGCGAATCCGCCAAAGTCGCGACGAATCATCTCAAATATGTGACCAAGGCGGAATCCTGCGCTGATCTTTTCGTAGATGGCCGCTCGGATCTCCGCCACATACAGACCCACGCCCACGAGCACGGCGATCGCCCACGATATCAGCGACCACAGGATGCCCAAACCCCGTCCCAAAGGACCAGGTACGAACGCAAAAACCGTGCTTATGAGACCAAATGCCAAGCCAAAGAGAATCCACACGCCAAGGTCTACCACAAAGCCGCGCCATCCGCTAGATATGCACTTGACCACGTCCACGTTCTTCTGCTTTGGCGACGCATCGACACCCCATGCCGTGAGGCGAGCGTACTCCATCGCATAGCCTTTGTTTCCCAGAGCTCCAGCCACGGGTACAAACGAAGCCGCGGTCATGACGAGTAGGGGTTTGTACCATCCTTTGTCACGCGTAAGAAGTGCCCAGGAGTGAGAAAAGTATCTCTCGTTTTGCATTGGCTTGCCTCCCATTCCCTCGATATTACAAAAAAGCCTCCATCGCTGGAGGCTTACTGCTACTTAATGGCGGAGGAGGAGGGATTCGAACCCTCGTGACCCGAAAAGGGCCAAACGGTTTTCGAGACCGCCGCATTCAACCACTCTGCCACCCCTCCGTAGGGTGAACGCGGCGCCCCGAAAGGCGCCGCGGAAGATTCTGGCGGAGAGTCGGGGATTCGAACCCCGGATGCGCTTTAGGCGCATACACGATTTCCAATCGTGCTCCTTCGGCCAGCTCGGACAACTCTCCTTGTCAACGCAAGCGCGAGTATAGCACACATCCCTTTCGCCGTGCAAGAGAAAATGTGTCGGATGGACCCAAACTTTTTTCAGTCTCAGTCCCTTTCGGATGGGCGTCGGGATGCCAAAGGGGCAATCTCCGACGACCACCCTACTTCTTTACCAGGCCATGACGTACGGCCCATTTGCGGCGGTCGGTCTCGTTGAGGATGCGCTTGCGCATGCGGATGTTCTTGGGCGTAATCTCCACCAACTCGTCATCCATGATGTACTCAAGTGCCTCCTCGAGCGTGAAGACCCGCGGGGGAGTGAGCTGCACGGCGATATCCGCCGTGCTGGAACGCTGATTTCCTAGCTGCTTGGTTTTCGCAATGTTTACCACCATGTCGTCTGGACGGGGTCGCTCGCCCACCAACATGCCCTCATAGCACTCATCTCCCGGCCCCACAAACAAGGTGCCGCGCTCCTGAAGCGTTCCAAGCGCGTAGGCCACAGCCTTTTCCGTGCTCATGGAAATCATCGCACCGTTCTTTCGCCCGCCGATGTCGCCGGCAAAGGGACCGTATTCAAGGAAAGTGTGGTAAAACACGCCCTCTCCGTGCGTCACGTTCATGATGCGGGTCTTCAAACCCATGATGCCGCGCGTGGGGATGTTGAACTCGAGATGCGTTTGCGTCTCACCGGTCTCCATGCTCACCATGGTGCCACCCACGTTGCCGAAGGTCTCGATAAC